>NZ_CP087196.1:6300000-6591181 GCF_024749285.1 Pseudomonas sp. B21-015 | reverse complement strand
GGATATCCCCTAAGTTGAAAGCCGGTGAGGCAAAAACAAGCGGTCATTGTAGCGACCAGACGCCCACTTATCCACATGCAGGTTGCGCACAGGGCATGAATTATCAATGCGTTAACCCTCGAAAAGAAGACCAACGGTATGTGCATAAGCTCTGTGGATAACCGCACATGAGGGCACTGGACAAGTGGGGGCGAAACTCGGTGGATAACCTACCTGTGGATAACTGCCCTTTCCACACACAGCTTATCCGACAGCGCAGCACAGGCTGACCACCGTTTTCCACTGTAGTTGTCATTCTCTGTACATCACGGTTTTTAAGGGCTTAAGGTAGTTATCCACAGATGATCGCTGCCCTAGCTTTTATAAGCTTTACAGAAAAGCTTTAAATAATTCCCTTCTTTATTTCTATATCTAACGATCGACCTGCGGACGAACAAAACCTCTGGAGATCTATTTATAAGGAAACGCTGGTTGGAAATTGACCTAGAGGCTTGCTTTCTCTAGAATCCCCGGTCTCTTAAAACGGGGGCCATTCCGGCCCGTTGTGGACGAACCAGGTAACACGACAATGAAACGTACTTTCCAACCAAGCACTATCAAACGCGCTCGTACCCACGGTTTCCGTGCTCGCATGGCTACCAAGAACGGTCGTGCCGTCCTGTCGCGTCGTCGCGCCAAAGGTCGTGCGCGTCTGGCAGTTTGATAATCCGGCACTGGAGGTGAGTCAGGACTTCAGTCGGGAAAAGCGTCTGCTTACTCCCCGGCATTTCAAGGCAGTCTTTGACTCCCCTACCGGCAAGGTTCCGGGGAAAAATCTCCTGCTCCTTGCGCGCAACAACGACCTTGATCACCCCCGTCTCGGGCTGGTTATCGGGAAAAAGAGCGTAAAGCTCTCCGTCGAGCGCAATCGCCTCAAACGTCTGATGCGCGAATCGTTTCGCCTGAACCAGGATTCACTGGTCGGTTGGGACATTGTTATCGTCGCGCGCAAAGGTTTGGGTGACGTAGAAAACCCCGAATTGATTCAGCATTTCGGCAAACTCTGGAAACGTCTGGCACGCAGCAAGCCGGTACCAGCAGTCAAAACCGAAACTGTAGGGGTAGACAGTCCCGATGCGTAAACTGGCACTCGTTCCGATCCAGTTTTATCGCTATGCCATTAGTCCCCTGATGGCCAGTCACTGTCGTTTCTACCCCAGTTGTTCCTGCTACGCGTATGAAGCCATAGAAAATCATGGCCTTCTGCGCGGTGGCTGGCTGACCTTTCGTCGTTTAGGTCGCTGTCATCCGTGGAATCCCGGTGGTTATGACCCGGTTCCACCTATCCCTACCTCCCGTTCTTCTTCGATGGCCGAGTAATCATGGATATCAAACGCACGATCCTGATCGTCGCCCTGGCAATCGTGTCCTACGTTATGGTTCTTAAATGGAACCAGGACTATGGCCAGGCTGCCCTGCCGACTCAGAATGTTGCTTCCAGTACTACCGCACCGGGCCTACCGGATACGGCGACTGGCAATAATGCTTCCGCCAGTGACGACATTCCACGTGCCCCAAGCGATACCAGTGCAACTGCACCGGCTGAAACGCCAGTGGCAGCAAGCAAAGACCTCATCCAGATCAAAACGGATGTGCTCAGCCTGGCTATCGATCCACAAGGTGGCGATGTTGCCCAGCTGATGCTGCCGCTGTATCCACGTCGCCAGGACCATCCGGAAATTCCATTCCAGTTGTTCGATAACGGCAACGAGCGGACTTATCTGGCTCAGAGCGGCCTGATCGGCACCAACGGCCCGGACGCAAGTCCTGCCGGTCGTCCGGTTTACTCCTCCGAGAAGAAGATTTACCAACTGGCTGACGGTCAGGACCAGTTGGTCGTGGACCTGAAGTTCAGCAAGGACGGCGTCAACTACATCAAGCGTTTCACGCTGAAACGTGGCCTGTATGACGTAACCGTTTCCTACCTGATCGACAACCAGAGTGCTCAGCCCTGGTCCGGTGCAATGTTTGCGCAACTGAAGCGTGATGCCAGCTCCGATCCTTCTTCCAGCACCGCCACCGGCACCGCGACTTACCTGGGCGCCGCCCTGTGGACAAGTAACGAGCCGTACAAGAAAGTGTCGATGAAGGACATGGACAAGGCTCAGCTGAAAGAAACCGTTAACGGTGGTTGGGTTGCCTGGTTGCAACACTACTTCGTGACCGCATGGATTCCGGTCAAGGGCGAAAACAACGTCGTCCAGACCCGTAAAGACAGCAAAGGCAACTACATCATCGGCTACACCGCCCCGGCAATGACTGTCGCGCCAGGTGCAAAAGCTGAAACCAGCGCCGTTCTGTACGCCGGTCCGAAAAGCCAGGCCGTCCTGAAAGAGTTATCCCCAGGTCTGGAACTGACCGTCGACTACGGCATTCTGTGGTTCATTGCCCAGCCAATCTTCTGGCTGCTGCAACATATCCACGCGCTGGTCGGTAACTGGGGCTGGTCGATCATCTTCCTGACCATGCTGATCAAGGGGATTTTCTTCCCGCTGTCGGCTGCCAGCTACAAATCCATGGCCCGCATGCGTGCAGTGGCACCTAAACTGGCCGCGCTGAAAGAGCAACATGGCGACGACCGGCAGAAAATGTCGCAAGCCATGATGGAGCTGTACAAGAAAGAGAAGATCAATCCACTGGGCGGCTGCTTGCCAATCCTGGTGCAGATGCCGGTTTTCCTTTCGCTGTACTGGGTTCTGCTCGAAAGCGTGGAAATGCGCCAGGCGCCGTTCATGCTGTGGATTACTGACCTGTCGATCAAGGACCCGTTCTTCATTCTGCCGATCATCATGGGCGCAACCATGTTCATCCAGCAGCAATTGAACCCGACACCTCCGGATCCGATGCAGGCCAAGGTGATGAAGCTGATGCCAATCATCTTCACCTTCTTCTTCCTGTGGTTCCCGGCGGGTCTGGTGCTGTACTGGGTAGTGAACAACTGCCTGTCGATCGCCCAACAGTGGTACATCACACGTAAGATCGAAGCGGCTACCAAAGCAGCTGCCTGATTTACACTGTGGATAACCACTCAAAACGCCCCCTAGTGGGGCGTTTTGCTATCTGTCACTTTTGTCTGGATACCGGTTTATGAGCGTTCCTCGTGAAACCATCGCTGCCGTCGCCACCGCTCAAGGTCGCGGCGGTGTGGGCATTGTCCGTATTTCCGGGCCGCTGGCGAGTCTGGCGGCCAAAGCCATCAGCGGTCGCGAACTGAAACCGCGGTTTGCCCATTACGGCCCGTTTCTCAGTGCAAATGAAGAGGTGCTGGACGAAGGCATCGCCCTGTATTTCCCGGGACCGAACTCGTTCACCGGTGAAGATGTGCTTGAGCTGCAGGGCCACGGCGGTCCAATCGTTCTGGATATGCTGCTCAAGCGTTGCCTGGAACTGGGCTGTCGTCTGGCCCGGCCGGGTGAATTCAGCGAGCGCGCTTTCCTCAACGACAAACTCGACCTGGCTCAAGCCGAAGCCATTGCCGACCTGATCGAAGCGAGTTCTGCACAGGCAGCACGAAATGCCCTGCGTTCGTTGCAGGGAGCGTTTTCCCAGCGTGTGCATAACCTCACCGAGCAACTGATAGGCCTGCGAATTTATGTCGAAGCGGCTATCGACTTCCCTGAAGAAGAAATCGACTTCCTCGCCGATGGCCACGTACTGAGCATGCTCGACAAAGTACGCGACGAATTATCCACAGTGCTTCGTGAAGCCGGGCAGGGGGCCTTGCTGCGTGACGGCATGACGGTGGTGATCGCCGGCCGGCCGAACGCCGGCAAGTCCAGCCTCCTGAATGCCTTGGCCGGACGTGAAGCCGCGATCGTGACCGAGATTGCCGGCACGACCCGGGATATTCTTCGCGAACATATCCACATCGATGGGATGCCGTTGCACGTTGTCGACACCGCCGGCCTGCGGGACACCGATGATCAGGTGGAAAAAATTGGCGTCGAACGGGCATTGAAAGCCATCGGCGAAGCGGATCGAGTGTTGCTAGTGGTCGATGCCACGGCTCCCGAGGCTCTTGATCCATTTGCCCTGTGGCCTGAATTCCTCGAAACCCGCCCGGATCCGGCAAAAGTTACGCTGATCCGTAACAAGGCGGACCTGACGGGCGAAGCGATTGCTCTGGAAGTCAGCGAAGATGGCCACGTCACTATCAGCCTCAGTGCCAGGTCCGCCGGCGAAGGCCTGGAATTGCTGCGCGATCACCTCAAGGCCTGCATGGGCTACGAGCAGACCTCTGAAAGCAGTTTTAGTGCTCGCAGGCGTCACCTGGAGGCTCTGCGTCATGCGAGTGCGTCCCTCGAGCATGGCCGTGCACAGTTGACGTTAGCAGGGGCCGGCGAGTTACTGGCCGAAGATTTGCGGCAAGCTCAGCAGTCTTTGGGTGAAATCACCGGTGCATTCAGCTCCGATGACCTGCTGGGAAGGATCTTTTCCAGCTTCTGCATCGGTAAATAGCCCTCTTCGTTATCCACAGACAGGCCGTTCTGGCCTGTCTGCTCTCTCTTTTCTGAAATTCTCCTCCAGTGCCGAGCAGATTTTTTCTGCCTGGGTGGATTTTCCGTGCCCGGGATTTGCTTATTGAGCGCTTTTCTGTGGATTAAGCCCTGTGAATAACTGCCGCTAAGGGCAGTTGATAACAGGGCCTCAAAACTGAAGATAACCGCCTCTGTGGATAACCACCCCTTTCATCCACAGGCTTACACCGGTTATCCAAGGGCCTCATCGGTACATGACCACAGGGTTTTAAATCGCTGTACACATTGAAAATAAAGGTCTGTATGAATCTATCCACAGAAAGGTAGGTCAGTAGAAATAAACATAAAAACAAAGATTTAATAAATTTCTCTCTTTTTAATTTCTATAATCCCGACTTCTCCACAGCTGGTTAAATTTTGTGCAAAGGGTTCTTTAGGAAGGGCGAAGTCCCTATACTTGCCGACCAGGTCCAAAAACCTGAGCTCAAACTATTCCGGATTACCTGACTGAAGCAGGCACGAGGTGCGTGGTGGATTTCCCTTCCCGTTTTGAAGTGATCGTCATCGGCGGCGGTCATGCCGGTACCGAGGCAGCACTTGCATCAGCACGTATGGGGGCAAAAACCCTGTTGCTGACGCATAACGTGGAAACCCTCGGTGCCATGAGTTGTAACCCCGCCATCGGCGGGATCGGTAAAAGCCATCTGGTCAAAGAAATCGATGCCCTGGGCGGCGCGATGGCCATGGCTACCGATAAAGGTGGTATTCAATTTCGCGTATTGAACAGCCGCAAAGGCCCGGCCGTGCGTGCAACCCGCGCTCAGGCTGACCGGATTCTGTACAAGGCGGCTGTCCGCGAAGCTTTGGAAAACCAGCCGAACCTGTGGATATTTCAACAGGCAGCGGATGACCTGATCGTCGAACAGGAACAAGTGCGTGGTGTCGTCACCCAAATGGGCCTGCGTTTCTTCGCGGATTCCGTGGTGTTGACCACCGGCACCTTCCTTGGCGGACTTATCCACATCGGCATGCAGAATTATTCCGGCGGTCGCGCCGGTGATCCGCCGTCGATTGCTCTGGCTCATCGTCTGCGTGAACTGCCATTGCGTGTAGGTCGCCTGAAAACCGGTACACCGCCGCGTATCGACGGTCGCTCTGTGGATTTCTCGGTGATGACCGAGCAAGCCGGTGATACGCCGATCCCGGTGATGTCGTTCATGGGCTCCAAAGAGCAGCACCCGAAACAGGTCAGTTGCTGGATCACCCACACCAACGCCCGGACCCACGAAATCATTGCCGCCAACCTCGACCGTTCGCCGATGTATTCCGATGCAGGGTTGATCGAAGGCATCGGCCCACGTTATTGCCCATCGATCGAAGACAAGATCCATCGCTTTGCCGACAAGGAAAGCCATCAGGTCTTTATCGAGCCGGAAGGGTTGACCACCCACGAGCTGTATCCGAACGGGATATCCACTTCCCTGCCGTTCGATGTGCAATTGCAGATCGTGCAATCGATCCGCGGCATGGAAAACGCGCACATCGTTCGTCCTGGCTACGCCATCGAGTACGACTACTTCGACCCGCGTGACCTGAAGTACAGCCTGGAAACCAAAGTGATCGGCGGTCTGTTTTTTGCCGGGCAAATCAACGGCACCACCGGTTACGAAGAAGCCGGTGCCCAGGGTTTGCTGGCCGGAGCCAACGCTGCACTGCGTGCTCAGGGCAAAGACGCCTGGTGTCCACGTCGCGACGAAGCCTACATCGGCGTTTTGGTCGATGACCTGATTACCCTCGGTACCCAGGAACCGTACCGGATGTTCACATCTCGCGCCGAATACCGTTTGATCCTGCGCGAAGACAACGCCGACCTGCGCCTGACCGAAAAAGGTCGCGAACTGGGTCTGGTTGATGACGTGCGTTGGGCGGCTTTCTGCAAGAAACGCGAAAGCATCGATCTGGAAGAGCAGCGCCTGAAAAGTACCTGGGTTCGCCCGGGCACCGAGCAAGGCGATGCGATTTCCGAGAAGTTCGGCACGCCGCTGACCCACGAATACAATTTGCTCAACCTGCTGAGCCGTCCGGAAATCGACTACGCTGGTCTGATCGCCGTGACTGGCGGGGGCGCAGAAGATCCACAGGTTGCCGAGCAGGTCGAAATCAAGACCAAATACGCCGGTTACATCGATCGTCAGCAGGATGAAATTGCACGTCTGCGGGCCAGCGAAGACACCAAACTGCCTGTGGATATCGATTACACGAACATCTCCGGCCTCTCGAAAGAGATCCAGAGCAAGCTCGGTGCGACCCGTCCAGAGACACTGGGCCAGGCGTCGCGTATCCCGGGCGTGACCCCGGCAGCGATTTCGCTGTTGATGATTCATTTGAAAAAACGCGGCGCGGGCCGTCAGTTGGAGCAAAGCGCTTGAGTTCGTTGGTTACCTCGCAACATGCAGAAGAGTTATCCACAGGTGCTCGCCAGCTCGGTGTCACACTGACGGAAACCCAGCACGCTCAGCTGCTGGGTTATCTGGCCTTGTTGATCAAATGGAACAAGGCTTACAACCTGACCGCCGTGCGCGATCCGGACGAAATGGTTTCCCGTCACCTGCTCGATAGCTTGAGCGTGATGTCGTTCATCGAAAACGGCCGCTGGCTGGACGTTGGCAGCGGCGGCGGCATGCCGGGGATTCCGTTGGCGATCCTGTTTCCGGAGTCCCAAGTGACCTGTCTGGACAGCAACGGCAAGAAAACCCGCTTCCTGACCCAGGTCAAACTCGAACTCAAACTGGATAACCTGCAAGTTATCCACAGTCGCGTCGAAGCCTTCCAGCCTGAATTACCATTCAACGGGATCATTTCCCGGGCGTTCAGCAGCATGGAGAACTTCAGCAACTGGACTCGCCACCTGGGCGATGCCGATACACGCTGGCTGGCAATGAAGGGCGTTCATCCCGCCGATGAGCTGGTAGCATTGCCGGCAGACTTCCACCTCGATAGCGAACACGCCCTGGCCGTACCCGGTTGCCAAGGCCAACGCCATCTGCTGATACTGCGCCGCACGGCATGATTGGGAACACAAGCAAGAATGGCTAAGGTATTCGCGATAGCGAACCAAAAGGGTGGTGTGGGCAAGACCACCACCTGCATCAACCTCGCAGCTTCCCTGGTCGCTACCAAGCGTCGGGTGCTGTTGATCGATCTCGATCCACAGGGCAACGCCACCATGGGTAGCGGTGTGGATAAACATGGCCTGGAAAACTCGGTCTATGACCTGTTGATCGGCGAATGTGATCTGGCCCAGGCCATGCACTATTCCGAACACGGTGGTTACCAGTTACTGCCGGCCAACCGCGACCTGACCGCGGCCGAAGTCGTTCTGCTGGAAATGCAGATGAAGGAAAGCCGTCTGCGCAGTGCGTTGGCGCCAATCCGTGACAACTACGATTACATTTTGATCGACTGCCCGCCGTCGCTGTCGATGTTGACGCTCAACGCACTGGTTGCCGCCGATGGGGTCATTATCCCCATGCAGTGCGAGTACTTCGCGCTCGAAGGGTTGAGCGACCTTGTGGATAACATCAAACGCATTGCCGAACTGCTGAACCCGAACCTGAAAGTCGAAGGCCTGTTGCGGACCATGTACGACCCGCGTTTGAGCCTGATGAACGACGTATCGGCGCAGCTCAAGGAACACTTCGGCGATCAACTCTACGACACCGTGATTCCGCGCAACATTCGCCTGGCCGAAGCACCTAGCTATGGCATGCCGGCGCTGGCGTACGACAAAGCATCACGGGGCGCGATTGCCTACCTGGCATTGGCTGGCGAGATGGTTCGTCGGCAACGCAAAAATTCACGCACCGCCGCTGCTCAGGCAACTTAAGGAATCCCCATGGCCGTCAAGAAACGAGGTCTCGGACGTGGACTGGATGCACTGCTGAGCGGTCCGACTGTCAGCTCGCTGGAAGAACAAGCGGTGCAAGCCGATCAGCGTGAGCTGCAGCACCTGCCCCTGGACCTGATCCAGCGCGGCAAGTACCAGCCGCGTCGGGACATGGATCCTCAGGCGCTGGAAGAGCTGGCGCAGTCGATCAAGGCCCAGGGCGTGATGCAGCCGATCGTGGTTCGCCCGATCGGCAGTGGCCGCTTCGAAATCATCGCCGGCGAACGCCGCTGGCGCGCCAGCCAGCAGGCGGGCCAGGAAACCATCCCGGCGATGGTTCGCGATGTACCGGATGAAACCGCCATCGCCATGGCGCTGATCGAGAACATCCAGCGCGAAGACCTCAATCCGATCGAAGAAGCGGTGGCCTTGCAGCGTTTGCAGCAGGAATTCCAGCTGACTCAGCAACAAGTGGCCGAGGCTGTGGGTAAGTCCCGCGTCACTGTGGCCAACCTGTTGCGCCTGATTGCGTTGCCGGAAGTCATCAAGACCATGCTGTCTCACGGTGACCTGGAAATGGGTCATGCCCGTGCCTTGCTGGGTTTACCGGAAAACCAACAGGTCGAAGGGGCGCGACATGTTGTCGCACGGGGGCTGACTGTGCGCCAGACTGAAGCACTGGTTCGCCAGTGGTTGAGTGGCAAACCGGAGCCTGTGGAGCCGGCAAAACCGGACCCGGATATCGCCCGTCTCGAGCAGCGCCTGGCCGAGCGCCTAGGCTCTGCGGTGCAGATCCGTCACGGAAAGAAGGGGAAAGGGCAGTTGGTGATCGGTTACAACTCCCTCGATGAGCTTCAAGGTGTACTCGCACACATCCGCTGAAACAATTCCCCGTGTAGCGTGAAGTCGGAAATCACTACCTGACAGTTGAATAGGGGCAGAACCGCCCCTATACTCTGCGCGCATTTTGTCGGCACAAATTATGCCAAGTTATTGAACTCCGGCAGCCGACCATTGGGGAGCAAAAGTGATGGAAAACCGCACGCCAGACCGCTTGCCGTTCCATCGCCTGGCAGTTTTTCCGGTGTTAATGGCTCAATTTGTCGTTTTGCTGATTGGCGCTTTGGCGCTCTGGCAATGGTATGGAGTCGTTGCCGGGTACTCAGGACTCTGCGGAGGCCTGATAGCCTTGCTTCCCAATATTTATTTCGCTCACAGGGCATTTCGGTTTTCCGGCGCCCGAGCAGCTCAAGCCATCGTCCGGTCTTTTTATGCCGGCGAGGCGGGCAAACTGATTTTGACGGCAGTGCTCTTTGCATTGACGTTTGCAGGTGTGAAGCCATTGGCGCCGCTAGCTGTATTCGGCGTCTTCGTGTTGACCCAACTGGTCAGCTGGTTCGCGCCCCTGCTGATGAGAACAAGACTTTCGAGACCTTAGGGCGTTTGAGGCAACCATGGCAGAAACAACCGCTTCGGGCTATATCCAGCACCACTTGCAGAACCTGACCTTCGGTCAGCACCCAACTGGCGGGTGGGGTTTTGCCCACACCGCAGCAGAAGCCAAAGAAATGGGCTTCTGGGCTTTCCACGTCGATACCCTCGGCTGGTCGGTCGCGTTGGGTCTGATCTTCGTTCTTCTTTTCCGCATGGCGGCAAAGAAGGCGACTTCCGGTCAGCCTGGCGCCCTGCAGAACTTCGTCGAGGTTCTGATCGAGTTCGTCGACGGCAGCGTGAAAGATACTTTCCACGGCCGTAATCCATTGATCGCGCCATTGGCCCTGACGATTTTTGTCTGGGTGTTCCTGATGAACGCCGTCGACCTGGTACCGGTTGACTGGATTCCGAAGCTGGCGGCCATCATTTCCGGTGACCCGCATCTGGTCTTCCGTGCCGTTCCTACTACTGACCCGAATGCGACCCTGGGTATGTCCCTGTCGGTATTCGCGTTGATCATTTTCTACAGCATCAAGGTCAAGGGCATCAGCGGCTTCATTGGCGAACTGACCCTGCACCCGTTCGGCAGCAAGAACATCTTCGTTCAAGCCCTGCTGATTCCGGTGAACTTCCTGCTGGAGTTCGTGACGCTGGTGGCCAAGCCAATCTCCCTGGCACTGCGTCTGTTCGGCAACATGTACGCCGGCGAGCTGGTCTTCATTCTGATTGCTGTGATGTTCGGCAGCGGTCTGCTCTGGCTTAGCGGCCTGGGCGTAGTTCTGCAGTGGGCGTGGGCTGTGTTCCACATCCTGATCATCACCCTGCAGGCGTTTATCTTCATGATGCTGACCATCGTCTACCTGTCGATGGCGCACGAAGAGAACCATTAAGACCAGTCTCGACTAGTCTGATGTCCCTCTCGGTCAAACGAGAGGGTGCCCGAACAGGGCTATGAAACGATTTGTTTTACCGCTTTAAAATCTAAAAAACCTAAACCATACGACGTAAAAGTCGGGAGGAAAGATGGAAACTGTAGTTGGTCTAACCGCTATCGCTGTTGCACTGTTGATCGGCCTGGGCGCACTGGGTACCGCAATTGGTTTCGGCCTGTTGGGCGGCAAGTTCCTGGAAGGCGCAGCGCGTCAGCCAGAAATGGTTCCAATGCTGCAAGTCAAAATGTTCATCGTTGCCGGCCTGCTCGACGCCGTAACCATGATCGGTGTTGGTATCGCTCTGTTCTTCACCTTCGCGAACCCATTCGTTGGTCAACTCGCTGGCTAATCACTCGAACCTTCGAGTTGATTGGTGTGATGTGCAACGAACGAGCGAGGTGTTGGCGTGAACATTAATGCAACCCTGATTGGCCAGTCCGTTGCGTTCTTCATTTTTGTACTGTTTTGCATGAAGTTCGTGTGGCCTCCGGTCATCGCGGCTTTGCACGAACGTCAGAAGAAGATCGCGGATGGACTGGACGCTGCCAGCCGAGCAGCTCGCGACCTGGAGTTGGCCCATGAGAAAGTGGGTCAGCAACTGCGCGAAGCGAAAGCTCAGGCAGCTGAAATCATTGAGCAAGCCAAGAAACGCGGTAATCAGATCGTTGACGAGGCTGTTGAAAAAGCCCGTCTCGACGCTGAACGTGTGAAGGTTCAGGCTCAGGCCGAGATCGAGCAGGAACTGAACAGTGTCAAAGACGCGCTGCGTGCCCAATTGGGTGCACTGGCTGTCGGCGGCGCCGAGAAGATCCTGGGTGCCACAATCGATCAAAACGCGCACGCGGAGCTGGTAAACAAACTGGCTGCTGAAATTTAAGCGAGGGCGATCATGGCAGAATTGACCACGTTGGCCCGACCTTACGCTAAGGCAGCCTTCGAGCACGCCCAGGCCCACCAGCAACTGGCCTCTTGGTCAGCCATGCTCGGCCTGGCTGCAGCAGTGTCGCAAGACGACACCATGCAGCGCGTGCTCAAGGCCCCGCGACTGACGAGCGCAGACAAGGCCGCCACGTTTATTGACGTGTGCGGCGACAAGTTTGATGCCAAGGCACAGAACTTCATTAACGTCGTTGCCGAAAACGACCGTCTCCCGCTGTTGCCGGAGATCGCCGCTCTGTTTGACCTGTACAAGGCCGAACAAGAGAAGTCGGTAGACGTTGAAGTCACCAGTGCTTTTGCATTGAACCAAGAACAGCAAGACAAACTCGCCAAGGTTCTCAGTGCACGACTCAACCGGGAAGTGCGCCTGCAAGTTGCGGAAGACAAATCCCTCATCGGGGGCATTGTCATTCGCGCCGGCGACCTGGTTATCGATGGCTCGGTTCGCGGAAAACTCGCAAACCTTGCCGAAGCATTGAAATCTTGAGTTTGAAGGGGCAGCAGAGCAATGCAGCAACTCAATCCTTCCGAAATAAGTGAAATTATCAAGGGCCGCATCGACAAGCTCGATGTGACCTCCCAAGCCCGTAACGAAGGCACTGTCGTCAGCGTATCTGACGGCATCGTGCGGATTCACGGTCTGGCCGACGTCATGTACGGCGAGATGATCGAGTTTCCGGGCGGCGTCTTCGGTATGGCTCTCAACCTCGAGCAAGACTCTGTAGGTGCCGTAGTATTGGGCTCCTACCAGACTCTGGCTGAAGGCATGAGCGCCAAGTGCACCGGCCGCATCCTCGAAGTTCCGGTAGGTAAGGAACTGCTGGGTCGCGTTGTCGACGCACTGGGTAACCCAGTTGACGGCAAAGGTCCGCTGAACAACACCGAGACCGATGCGGTCGAGAAAGTTGCTCCAGGCGTGATCTGGCGTAAGTCGGTAGACCAGCCTGTACAGACTGGCTACAAGGCTGTCGATGCCATGATCCCTGTCGGCCGTGGCCAGCGTGAGCTGATCATCGGTGACCGTCAGATCGGTAAAACCGCTCTGGCGATCGACGCGATCATCAACCAGAAAGACAGCGGCATTTTCTGCGTCTACGTAGCGATCGGTCAGAAGCAATCGACCATCGCCAACGTGGTTCGCAAGCTGGAAGAAAACGGCGCATTGGCTAACACCATCGTCGTGGCTGCGAGCGCTTCGGAATCTGCAGCACTGCAATTCCTGGCACCGTACTCCGGTTGCACCATGGGCGAATACTTCCGCGACCGCGGTGAAGACGCGCTGATCGTTTATGACGATCTGTCCAAGCAAGCAGTGGCTTACCGCCAGATTTCCCTGCTGCTGCGCCGTCCACCAGGCCGTGAAGCTTACCCAGGCGACGTGTTCTATCTCCACTCCCGTCTGCTGGAGCGCGCATCCCGCGTTTCGGAAGAGTACGTAGAGAAGTTCACCAACGGCGCAGTGACCGGCAAAACCGGTTCCCTGACCGCACTGCCGATCATCGAAACCCAGGCTGGCGACGTTTCCGCGTTCGTTCCGACCAACGTGATTTCCATCACCGACGGTCAGATCTTCCTGGAATCGGCCATGTTCAACTCCGGGATCCGTCCTGCAGTGAACGCCGGTGTTTCGGTATCCCGTGTGGGTGGTGCCGCTCAGACCAAGATCATCAAGAAGCTGTCCGGTGGTATCCGTACCGCTCTGGCTCAGTACCGTGAACTGGCGGCATTCGCCCAGTTCGCTTCTGACCTGGACGAAGCGACCCGTAAGCAACTTGAGCATGGTCAGCGCGTTACCGAGCTGATGAAGCAGAAGCAATACGCACCAATGTCGATCGCTGACATGGCGCTGTCGCTGTATGCCGCTGAGCGTGGGTTCCTGACTGACGTCGAAATCGCCAAGATCGGCAGCTTTGAACAAGCGCTGATTGCTTTCTTCAACCGCGATCACGCCGATTTGATGGCGAAGATCAACGTGAAGGGTGACTTCAATGACGAAATCGACGCTGGCATGAAAGCCGGTATCGAGAAGTTCAAGGCCACCCAAACCTGGTAAGCCGCAGCGGGAGCCGCAAGGCTCCCGCTTGCTAACCTGATAGGTGTTACATGGCAGGCGCAAAAGAGATTCGCAGTAAGATTGCGAGCATCAAAAGCACGCAAAAGATTACCAGCGCCATGGAAAAAGTGGCGGTCAGCAAAATGCGCAAGGCACAAATGCGCATGGCTGCTAGCCGTCCTTACGCGGAGCGCATCCGCCAGGTTATTGGCCATCTGGCCAACGCCAACCCGGAATATCGCCACCCGTTCATGATCGACCGTGAAGTAAAGCGCGTCGGTTACGTCGTGGTGAGCAGTGACCGTGGTCTGTGTGGTGGCTTGAACACCAACCTGTTCAAGGCTCTGGTCAAGGACATGGCGGTAAACCGCGAAAACGGCGTCGAGATCGATCTGTGTGTCGTTGGTAGCAAGGGTGCGGCTTTCTTCCGCAACTTCGGCGGTAACGTCGTTGCAGCTATCAGCCACCTGGGTGAAGAGCCGTCGATCAATGACCTGATCGGCAGCGTCAAGGTGATGCTGGATGCCTACCTGGACGGCCGTATTGACCGCCTGTCCGTGGTGTCCAACAAGTTCATCAACACCATGACACAACAGCCTACCGTGGAGCAGTTGATTCCACTGGTGGCAACCCCGGATCAGGAACTCAAGCACCACTGGGATTATCTGTACGAACCGGACGCCAAAGAGCTGCTTGACGGCTTGATGGTCCGTTACGTGGAGTCGCAGGTCTACCAGGCGGTGGTCGAGAACAACGCGGCTGAACAAGCTGCGCGGATGATCGCGATGAAGAACGCTACCGACAACGCCGGTGATTTGATCAGCGATTTGCAGCTGGTCTACAACAAGGCGCGTCAGGCTGCGATCACCCAAGAGATCTCGGAAATCGTCGGCGGCGCTGCCGCGGTTTAACGGTTCAAATATTCAGAGGATCCAGCTATGAGTAGCGGACGTATCGTTCAAATCATCGGCGCCGTTATCGACGTGGAATTTCCACGCGACAGCGTACCGAGCATCTACAACGCGCTGAAAGTACAAAGCGCGGCCGAAACCACTCTGGAAGTTCAGCAACAGCTGGGCGACGGCGTGGTTCGTACCATTGCGATGGGTTCCACCGAGGGCTTGAAGCGCGGTCTGGAAGTCACCGACTCTGGCGCTGCCATCTCCGTACCGGTCGGTAAAGCGACTCTGGGCCGGATCATGGACGTACTGGGCAACCCGATCGACGAAGCTGGCCCGATCGACACCGAAGAGCGCTGGGGCATTCACCGTCCTGCGCCAACCTTCGCTGAACAAGCGGGCGGCAACGACCTGCTGGAAACCGGCATCAAGGTTATCGACCTGGTTTGCCCGTTCGCCAAGGGTGGTAAAGTTGGTCTGTTCGGTGGTGCCGGTGTAGGCAAAACCGTAAACATGATGGAACTGATCCGTAACATCGCCATCGAGCACAGCGGTTATTCCGTGTTCGCTGGTGTGGGTGAGCGTACTCGTGAGGGTAACGACTTCTACCACGAGATGAAGGACTCCAACGTTCTGGACAAAGTGGCACTGGTTTACGGTCAGATGAACGAGCCGCCGGGTAACCGTCTGCGCGTAGCACTGACCGGCCTGACCATGGCCGAGAAGTTCCGTGACGAAGGTAACGACGTTCTGCTGTTCGTCGACAACATCTATCGTTACACCCTGGCCGGTACTGAAGTATCCGCACTGCTGGGCCGTATGCCTTCCGCAGTAGGTTACCAGCCGACCCTGGCCGAAGAGATGGGTACTCTGCAAGAGCGTATCACTTCGACCAAAAACGGTTCGATCACCTCGATCCAAGCGGTATACGTACCTGCGGATGACTTGACTGACCCGTCGCCAGCGACCACCTTCGCCCACTTGGACGCCACCGTCGTTCTGTCCCGTGACATCGCTTCCCTGGGTATCTACCCAGCGGTCGATCCACTCGACTCGACTTCGCGCCAGCTGGACCCGAACGTAATCGGCCAGGACCACTACGATACCGCTCGCGGTGTACAGTATGTTCTGCAGCGTTACAAAGAACTGAAGGACATCATTGCGATCCTGGGTATGGACGAGCTGTCGGAAGCCGACAAGCAGTTGGTAAACCGTGCTCGTAAGATCCAGCGCTTCCTGTCGCAGCCGTTCTTCGTGGCTGAAGTCTTCACCGGTGCTTCGGGTAAATACGTTTCCCTGAAAGACACCATTGCTGGCTTCAAAGGCATCCTCAACGGTGACTACGACCACCTGCCAGAACAAGCGTTCTACATGGTCGGCGGCATCGAAGAAGCGATCGAGAAAGCCAAGAAACTGTAATCCCGGCGCCCGGCAACGGGCGCTAATTTAGGTTGAGGCAATCAGATGGCTATGACAGTCCATTGCGATATCGTCAGCGCGGAAGGGGAAATCTTTTCCGGCCTGGTCGAGATGGTGGTTGCGCACGGTGCACTGGGTGATCTTGGTATCGCCTTGGGTCACGCGCCGCTGATCACTAATCTCAAGCCGGGTCCTATCCGCTTGATCAAGCAGGGCGGGGAAGAGGAGGTGTATTACATCTCCGGCGGTTTCCTCGAGGTTCAGCCGAACATGGTCAAGGTTCTTGCCGACACCGTGCAACGTGCTGCCGACCTGGACGAAGCCTCCGCTCAGGAAGCCGTTAAGGCTGCCGAGAAGGCCTTGCATGAGCGAGGCGCGGAATTCGATTACGGTTCTGCTGCCGCACGTCTGGCCGAGGCCGCAGCTCAGCTGCGCACCGTCCAGCAGATCCGCAAGAAGTTCGGCCACTAATCGGCCATCAACTTGTTGTGCGATTGATTAAAAAGGGTAGCCTCGGCTACCCTTTTTTCTTTTCCGATTTTCATCACTTGGTCGCAGTTGCTGACCACCCAGGATTGGTAGCCAGTCATGTCCCTTGAAATCGTTATCCTCGCTGCCGGCCAAGGCACTCGCATGCGTTCGGCCTTGCCGAAAGTCCTGCATCCGATTGCCGGTAATTCAATGCTTGGTCATGTTATCCACAGCGCCCGGCAACTTGATCCACAGCGCATCCATGTAGTGATTGGCCATGGCGCCGAAGCGGTGCGCGAGCGTCTGGCCGCCGATGACCTGAATTTTGTCCTGCAGGACAAACAGCTGGGTACCGGTCATGCGGTGGCCCAGGCTGTGCCGTTCATCGAGTCCGACACCGTGCTGATTCTCTACGGTGACGTGCCGCTGATCGAAGTCGAAACCCTGCAACGTCTGCTCAAGCAGGCTGCACCGAAGCAATTGGGCCTGCTCACCGTCGAACTGAATGACCCGACCGGTTATGGTCGCATTGTCCGTGATGCCGCCGGCAATGTGACTGCCATCGTCGAGCAGAAAGACGCCAACGAAGCCGAGCGTGCGATCACCGAAGGCAATACCGGCATTCTGGCAGTACCTTTTCAACGGTTGGGCGATTGGCTGGGCCGCCTCTCCAACAACAACGCCCAGGGCGAGTATTACCTGACTGACGTGATCGCCATGGCGGTCAGCGATGGTCTGGTGGTGGCCACCGAACAACCCCATGACGCCATGGAAGTGCAGGGTGCCAACGATCGCAGGCAGCTTGCCGAGCTGGAGCGTCACTACCAACTGCGCGCTGCTCGGCGTTTGATGGCTCAAGGCGTGACCCTGCGCGACCCGGCACGTTTCGATGTGCGCGGCGAAGTGATCGTCGGCCGCGATGTGCTGATCGACATCAACGTGATCCTCGAAGGCAAAGTGGTCATCGAGGACGACGTAGTGATCGGCCCGAACTGCGTGATCAAGGACAGCACCCTGCGCAAAGGCGTGGTGATCAAGGCCAACAGCCATATCGAAGGCGCAATTCTCGGCGAAGGCAGCGATGCCGGTCCGTTCGCTCGTTTGCGTCCCGGCACAGTGCTGGAAGCTCGCGCGCATGTGGGTAACTTTGTCGAGCTGAAGAACGCTCACCTGGGTGAAGGCGCCAAGGCCGGTCACTTGACGTACTTGGGCGATGCCGAGATCGGTGCGCGTACCAACGTCGGCGCAGGCACCATCACTTGCAATTACGATGGCGCCAACAAGTGGAAAACCGTGCTGGGTGAAGATGTGTTCATCGGCTCCAACAACTCGTTGGTGGCGCCTGTGGATATCTCTGCGGGTGCGACCACGGCGGCCGGTTCGACTATTACCCAGAATGTGGATAAAGCCCAGTTGGCTGTCGGCCGGGCGCGGCAGAAGAACATTGATGGCTGGAAGCGGCCGGAGAAGATCAAGAAGAGTTAAGTTATCCACAAATTGAAAGATCAAAAGATCGCAGCCTGCGGCAGCTCCTACAGAGTGAACAAGAATTCCCTGTAGGAGCTGCCGCAGGCTGCGATCTTTTTATGGGTTATCCACACATCCTTTTTTTTCTGATGCTGGCTTGACGAAGTTTCGCCGATAGGTTTTGATTGCTTACGTTATCTTTCGAATCGAAACTTACCTAATTATGTCGAAACGCAACACGCCCCAACGCCGCCACAATATCCTCGCCTTGCTCAACGAGCAGGGGGAAGTCAGCGTGGACGAACTGGCCAAGCGCTTCGAAACCTCGGAAGTTACGATTCGCAAGGATCTGGCGGCGCTCGAAAGCAACGGTCTGTTGCTGCGTCGTTATGGCGGAGCAGTCACCATGCCTCAGGAGCTGGTCGCCGACATCGGCCAACCGGTTTCCAAATACAAGCAGGCCATTGCCCGCGCCGCCGTCACGCGGATTCGCGAGCATGCGCGCATCATCATCGACAGCGGCAGTACCACCGCCGCGATGATCCCGGAGCTCGGCCAACAACCGGGTCTGGTGGTGATGACCAACTCTCTGCATGTCGCCAACGCCTTGACTGAACTTGAGCACGAGCCAGTGCTGTTGATGACCGGTGGTACCTGGGATCCGCATTCCGAGTCCTTCCAGGGCCAGGTGGCAGAGCAGGTACTACGCTCATATGACTTCGATCAGTTATTTATTGGCGCCGATGGCATCGATCTGGTGCGCGGGACCACCACCTTCAATGAGTTGCTGGGCCTGAGCCGTGTCATGGCCGAGGTCGCCCGCGAAGTGATCGTGATGGTCGAAGCCGACAAGATCGGCCGCAAAATTCCCAATCTGGAGCTGCCTTGGAGCAGCGTCCATACCCTCATTACCGATGATCGCCTGCCGCTTGCGGCACGCGATCAGATTCAGGCCCGCGGCATCAATGTGATTTGCGCCGCTGTCAGTCAGGAGAACTAGCATGTGTGGAATTGTTGGTGCAGTCGCAGAACGGAACATTACCGCCATCCTGCTCGAAGGTCTCAAGCGTCTGGAATACCGTGGTTATGACAGCGCCGGCGTGGCGGTGTACACCAACGATGAAAAACTCTTGCGCGTGCGTCGTCCGGGCAAGGTCAGCGAACTGGAACAGGCGCTGGTCGAAGAGCCTCTGATTGGCCGTCTGGGCATCGCCCATACCCGCTGGGCGACCCATGGCGCGCCGTGCGAGCGCAACGCTCACCCGCATTTTTCAGGCGATCTGGCGGTGGTGCACAACGGCATCATCGAGAACCACGAAGCCCTGCGTGAGCAACTCAAGGCGCTGGGCCACGTATTCACGTCGGACACTGACACTGAAGTCATCGCGCATTTGCTGCACGAAAAAATCAAGGTGCAACCGGACCTGACTGCGGCTTTGAAAGCGACTGTTAAAGAGCTGCACGGTGCTTACGGTCTGGCGGTGATCAGCGCCCGCCAACCGGATCGTCTGGTGGCGGCCCGCAGTGGCAGTCCATTGGTGATCGGTCTGGGCCTGGGCGAAAACTTCCTGGCCTCCGATCAATTGGCACTGCGCCAGGTCACTGACCGCTTCATGTACCTGGAAGAAGGCGATATCGCCGAAATTCGCCGCGATAGCGTGCAGATCTGGGATATCAACGGTGCACTCGTCGAGCGTGAAAGCGTCCAGTACCGTGACGGGGCCGAAGCCGCTGATAAGGGCGAATTCCGGCATTACATGCTCAAGGAGATTCACGAGCAGCCGGCTGTGGTGCAACGTACTCTTGAAGGTCGTCTGAGTCAGAACCAGGTGCTGGTCGAGGCATTTGGTCCCCAAGCTGCCGAGCTGTTCGCCAAGGTGCGCAATGTACAGATCGTCGCCTGCGGCACCAGCTATCATGCCGGCATGGTTGCTCGGTATTGGCTCGAAGAACTGGCCGGTATCCCGTGTCAGGTCGAAGTCGCCAGCGAATTCCGTTACCGCAAAGTGGTCGTGCAGCCCGACACCCTGTTCGTGAGCATCTCCCAGTCTGGTGAAACTGCCGACACCCTGGCCGCCCTGCGCAATGCCAAAGAACTGGGCTTCCTTTCCAGCCTGGCGATCTGCAACGTCGGCATCAGTTCCCTGGTGCGTGAGTCGGACCTGACGCTGCTGACCCAGGCCGGTCGCGAAATCGGCGTGGCCTCGACCAAAGCCTTCACCACTCAATTGGTTGGCCTGCTGTTGCTGACCCTGGCCCTGGGTCAGGTTCGCGGCACGTTGGCTGAAGGCGTCGAAGCCACACTGGTCGAAGAACTGCGTCGCTTGCCGACCCGTTTGGGCGAAGCCCTGGCCATGGACAGCACCGTGGAGAAAATCGCCGAACTGTTCGCCGAGAAGAACCACACGCTGTTCCTCGGTCGCGGCGCGCAATTCCCGGTGGCGATGGAAGGGGCCCTCAAGCTCAAGGAAATCTCCTACATCCACGCGGAAGCCTACCCGGCGGGCGAACTGAAACATGGCCCGCTGGCGCTTGTGGATAACGACATGCCGGTGGTCACCGTGGCGCCGAACAACGAGTTGCTGGAGAAGCTGAAGTCCAACCTCCAGGAAGTCCGCGCCCGTGGCGGTCAGCTGGTCGTCTTTGCCGACGAGCAGGCCGGCATGACCAATGGCGAAGGTACTCATGTTGTCCAGATGCCGCACATCCACGACATCCTGTCGCCGATCCTCTACACCATTCCGTTGCAGTTGCTCTCGTATTACGTGGCCGTGTTGAAAGGCACTGACGTTGATCAGCCGCGAAATCTGGCGAAGTCGGTGACGGTGGAATAAGTTATCCACAGGTGATCGAAACACTTGGTTTTAGACGATAAATTTTGACACAATGCCCAAAGCCCCTGATTTCAGGGGCTTTTTCTATTTCATGGCCTCCACCATATGTCCGACCTTGTGGCCACAGCAGCCGGAATGCTTGCCGTCTGGTTGAGCGGATTCCATCCGTGGCCAGCGAGCATAGCGCCAGCGGAGCGCTCCATTACAACATTGAAAGGGCTCCTGGACATGCTTACAGCTTAGCAGCGGTTGCCTGACGACCAATTGGCACATTTCTGCCTAATCCACGCAGGGTGAGTTCGGCGTACGCTTACATGGAGGTGTTTAGAAACTAGGGACGATTCAGCAGAATTTTAATGCTCACTCGGCGTCTATGAGGTGTCTGATCTGATCGACCACTCTGATCAGCGAAAGCTTGTCCTCTTTTCGGATAGCTTCAGATAACAAACGATCAGCAACCATCATCGACTGATGGACTTCCTTACGTAGCTCTTCCCCTGAAGAGTAAGGAACACTAAGGTTTGACGTCGGTTCGACGGTAGGACTTCTCGTCTGATCAGGCTGCTGCCCTCCATGCGCTTTAGCAGCCCGGACACTGCCGAGATGTCTATTTCAAGCTGATGCGCAATATCTCCCACCAGAATGCCCTTATCCGTTTGGCAAAGCTCCAGAAGGTAGCTCTGCTGTGCGGATATACCTTCAGGCAGGTACTTTCTGTAGAACTCAGAAATGCCTCGCCATCCACGATAGAAGTTGAAGCAAAACAGGTTGCGTAGTACGGGTTCAGCATTGCTGTTACGTGCCACTATTCGTACCTCTGAATGCAGTGGGCGATCGAGCAAAACGCGTTCAAGCTGGCCTCATGCCCTGAAAACCATCCTGTAGTTTGTTGTTGCCACGCGTAAAGCAGGGCAGAGCTAAAAACGGGCTGCCAATATGATCAAAACGCATAGGATAGCCCAACGGACAGGTACCTTGCTCGGTACATACCACCGCTGTTGAGCAGCAGACTCAGTTGCTCATCAAGGCGCCGGCTGCCCTGAACTTTCAGACCCCATAAGCCACTTTGGCGATCCCTCACGGTGGATACCAGCAGGTTGGTGTCCGCGACGTCGTTGGCAATCCATCGGACTCCCAGCATCTCGCCGCATGACGCAATGATGCTGTCGCATCGGGTGTCGGTCAGGTGCTCGTACAGCAGGGATAGATCACTGGCACCATTGAAGGCCGACACCCAGGTATATTCGAAGCCCGAGACACTGGCCCGATCAACCCCGTACTTACTGTCCTGAAGCAACGCTTCAAGCTTCAACAGCCAGGCGCCCAGGGTGACTTGGGTGTCGACGGCGAGCCTGTCCACCTCAGGGTACGCCGGGTCGAAGCTGGAAGGTGAGTGCCCCGCGTAGGGGTCGCGGCTGTGACCCCGAAAGTAACTGAGGCCAATATCCGCAGGGCCGGCTACCTGGGTGGCGCGCACGGCAAAGTCGGTCTGCCCGGAGCAGCGCAGTGGCGTGAAGAGGTCCTGCTCATAGGCAGGGTCCTGCGCGCCATGTTCACCGAAGATCAGCGCGTCCGGACGCTCGCGATAGCAGGGTAGGACATACAACGTCATGTTCTGCCCCAGGCCGCGATAGCCCACCGAGGCCATAGGTTGTGAGAGGCGAGCGTCTCCATCTGGGTCGAACCTGAGGTCAACCTGATTCACCACGTCGACCAGATGCCGGGACTCGGTGACTCCCCAAAACACCCGGCTTAGTCCGACCCCCAGTTGCCAAGGCCCAGGTCGGTAGGACAACGAAAACTCGCGCAGGTCCGCGGCGTCGTATCGGTCCAGCCCCGCCCACTGTAATTCCACCTCCATGTCCAACGACATCTGCTCGAGCAGTGGTTCATGGCGATCCCACTTGAACTGCAGACCTGCAAAAGACGTGCGCGCCGGCTCGTAGCCATTGCCCTGGAATGTCAGCTTGTACTGCTCCTCTGTGCTGCTTGCGCAGGGGCTCAAGGTGATTGTCAGGCAAGCCAGCAGCAGTCCTCGGCTAAATCGCGACAGTGGATACGCCATGAGCTACGCGCCTGGTCAGAGAAGTCTTCAGGCCATTGCGAGTCCGTAGAACGAATGCCGGTTCAATTTCAGGCAAGTGTTCCGGGCGCACATTGAGCTCGTAGTTTGTCAGCACCTGCCGGAGCAGCGCCTTCAATTGCAAGTGTGCCAAGCCGATGCCAATGCACTTCATCCGTCCGCCGCCAAAGGGAAAGAAGGCGTACTTGGGACGGCTGGGCGCCGTCGCCGCAAAATGCTCGGGATGGTAGTCCAGAGGCCGCTCCCAGAAGGTTGGGTCACGGTGAGTCACCCAAGGACTCATGATGATGTTGGTGCCTCCCGGCACCCGTTGGCCACCGAGTACGCATGGTTGGGCGGCTTTGCGATCGATTAGCCACAGCGGTGGCGACAGGCGCATGGATTCGTTAAAGCATTGTTCCAGCACGGGCGTGTCTTTCAGGTCGAGCCGGCTGCTGGTGGCGACTGAATTCAATTCATCGCGTACCGCCTGCTGCCAGCTCGGGTATTTGGCAAGATCGCCCAAGGTCCACATCATGGCTGAGGCGACGGTGTCGAAGCCGGCCAGGAACACGCCCATGATTTCCCGCAGGATGAGCTGATCATCGAGGGCCTGGCCTTGTTCATCGCGGTAGTCGATCAAGTCGCCAAGAAAACCGCCAGCGGCTGCGTCGGCACTGCTGCGATGCTGGGCAATGATTTCCAGCAGGACCGTGGCGATCTGCCCGGCGGCGTTGTGCAGCCGGCGGTTGTTCGGCGTCGGCAACCAATCGGGAAGCGGAACCGGCGAGGACAGACGGATATTCATGTAGCGCAGGCTCAGGGTCCAGCCTTGCGAGATGCGCGCAATAGCCTGGGCGCCGATGCGGTGTCCGAAGAGAAACTGGGTCAGCACGTCCATGGCGTACTCGACCATTTCGTGTTGCAGGTCGATGTCGCCGTTGTGGTCCACGCGATTGGACCAGTCGGCCACGCGTTCGTGAGCCAGGGCGTCGACATTCAGCGCGAGCTCACGCAGGCGCGGCAGGGCAAACGACGGGATGACCGCCTTGCGCTGCTCCTTCCACTTCTGGCCGTCGGCGATGATCATGCTGCCACCCGCCAGGGGGCCGAAGGCCGCGGCGATATCGCTGCGACCGAAGTTTTCGCCCTGGAAAATGGTATCGAGATCGGCCGGGTCGAAGGCCAGGCAGAAGGAAGCCCCAAAACCGACGGGCAATCGTACGAGGGTACCGTAGCGCTGCCGACACTCGTTCAAGAGTGCCAGCGGTTCGTTACGAAACCGCTCAGAGCAGCCGAAAAGCATATGCCCGCGAGGGCCTGGCGCAAAAGCGTTCATCCTATCGTCCTTGATTGCAGCTTTAGGCGGCTTGGATCGGTGCCATGGCGAAGGCGCCACCGAATACCGCGCTGGAAGCCGCAGTCCGATTGCGGTAGTCGGGGTCTTGCATCAGTTGGCCCACGGCGTCCGCCGACGGGAATTCGATGATCTCGAAGCCGTCGAAGGACCACTGCTCACCACGCTCTGTGACAGCGCTGATCACCACGTGCCCACCGTGGCGGGCTAGGGCTGGTTCGCGGTCGGCGACATACTTGGCCAGGGCATCGGCGTTGTCTGAGGCATTAGGTGCCTGGAACTGAAAGGCCACCAGCATGGTGGGGCCCTGGACTTCGGCCCAGCGCGCGAGATCCTGTTTGACGCCTGTCACGTGAACCCCCGGTTGCCCGTCCGCCGCAGGGGAAAGTTGCAGGCGACGCACTTCCAGTTCCCCAAACATCGGTTGGGAAACCCGACCGTCCAGCACTACAGCCGATGCCGCGGTGGGCTGATTTGCTTCGCTGATTACGTTCAGCTTCATGTCTTGCTCCTTTATATGACGTCATATTTGACGTAAAAAAACTACAAGCTAAATGTTTGCACGTCAACTGTTGACGTAAAAGATGTTGTTCTATAGCTTGCGCACCGTCGATCACATAGCCCTTTTGGAACGGATGTCAAAATGATGAGAACGATAGTGTCAGGTGTAGTGCGCTTGCGATGGGGGTTCCTGCTGCTGTTTCTAGGGCTGGCATATCTGGCCAGCCTGGGGCAGAGCCGACTCGGCTTCAGTACCGATTACCGGGTGTATCTTGCCCCGGACAACCCGGAGCTGATGGCGCAGGAGCAGATGCAGGCGACCTTTGACCGGTCGGACAACCTGTTCATTGTGGTGGCGCCGGAGTCGGGCGACGTGTTCAGCCAGTCGTCCCTTGAAGCGCTGCAATGGATCACCCAGCGCGCCTGGCAGACACCTTATTCGGTGCGGGTGGATTCCCTCAGTAACTTCCAGAATATCGACGCCGACGCGGACAACATCCAGGTCGCCGATCTGGTGCGTGATGCCGCTGCCCTGAACGAGCAGCAGCGTCAGCGGGTCCGCACCATCGCCTTGTCAGAGCCGCAGCTGGTGGGCCGCTTGGTGTCCAAAGCCGGCAGCGTCGCCGCGGTCAATGTGGTGTATCACCTGGCCGGGGTTTCTCCTTATGAGAATAGCGAGGTGGTGAGCTTCGCCCGTCAGCTGGCTGAGGAGGCGCAAGCCAAGTTTCCCGGGATCAAAGTGCACCTGACGGGCATGGCGATGTACAACAACGCCTTCCTAGAAGCCGCCTTGGGTGACGCCGCCAACCTGACCCCTTGGGTCTATCTGGTGATCCTGATCGCCGCGCTGATCATGCTGCGCAGCGTGCTGGCCACAGTGGCAGCGGTGGCGGTGGTGTATCTGGCCATGACCAGCGCCGAGGGCATCGCGGGCTGGCTGGGCATGAGCCTGACGTCGCTCTCGGCGTCTGCGCCGCTGGTGATTCTGATGATCGCCGTGGCGGACTCGGTGCATGTGCTGTCGGTCACCCTGATGCATCTGCGCAAGGGTGCTACCCGGTTGGATGCATTGCGTGAAGCGCTGCACGAAACCCTTGTGCCGGTCACCGTGACCAGTCTGACCACCGCGGTGGCTTTCCTGTCCCTGAACTTCAGCGAGATCCCGCCTTTCCGTGACCTGGGCAACATCGTCTCGATCGGCATCGCCCTGGCCTGGTTGTTCACCCTGTTTCTGCTGCCGGGCCTGGTTGCGCTGCTGCCACTCAAGCCCAGCGCCAAAGGTGATCCGCTTGAACATGCAATGACCCGCTTCGGCACTTGGGTACAATCACGCTCGCGGATGTTGATGTGGCTAAGCATCCCTGTAGTAGTGGTGCTGGCCTCGTTGGCCGGGCGCAATGAGCTCAATGACCAGTATCTGCGCTGGTTCAGCCCGGAGACTGCTTTCCGGCAGGCCAATGACTACACCGAGCAGAACCTCACCGGTCTTTACACCATCGAGTATGCGCTCAAGTCCAAATCAAGCAGCGGCGTGAATGACCCGGTCTTTCTGGCTCAGGTGGAAGCCTATACCACCTGGTTGCGCCAACAGTCGGAAGTCGCCCATGTCAGTTCGCTCTCGGACGTGGTCAAGCGAGTCAACCGTAGCCTGACCACTGGCACCGAGGAAGCTTATCGGCTGCCGGAAAGCACCGAAGTGGCGGCGCAGAGCCTGCTGCTGTACGAGCAGTCCTTACCTTATGGCCTTGACCTGAACAACCAGATCGATGTCAGCCGTACGGTCACCCGGAGCGTGGTGGCCCTGCACGAACTGAGTACCCGGCAGATGCTCGACTTCGAGCGTCGCTCGATGTCGTGGCTGGCCAGCAACGCGCCGGGAATCGAAGCCAAGGCCGCCAGCACCACATTGATCTTCGCCCACATCGGCCAGCGCAATATCGAGAGCATGATGTGGGGGATCATCGCCTCGGCGGCGGTGGTTGCGTTCTTGCTGATGCTGCTGTTCCGCTCCTGGAAACTGGGCCTGCTGTCCATGGTGCCGAACGTAATTCCGGCAGCCATGGCCCTGGGTATCTGGTGGCTCTGCGTTGGGCAGGTTGGGTTCTCGGTGGCCATCGTCGCCTCCATGACCCTGGGGGTGGTGGTCGATGACACCATCCACTTTATGTACGCGGTGTTGCAGCGGGTCAAGTCCCACGGCCAGACGGTGGGTGAAGCGGTTGGCGAGGCTTTCGCCAGCACGGCACCGGCCTTGTTGGTGACCTCGCTGACCTTGACGGCCGGGTTCCTGGTCCAGGCAACATCCGAGTTCGCCTTGAACCAGGAAATGGGGCTGATGACCGCCCTGACATTAGTGATTGCTCTGCTGGCGGATTTTTTCCTGCTGCCAGGGTTGCTTGAACTGACATTGGAGAAGAAGCGTGAAAGGACTGAAGAGCGTGAAGTACCTGGCGATGCTGTTCTGCCTCGTTGAGATGAGCGTGGCCGTGGCGGATGAGAAAGGTCAGGAGATCGCCAGGCAGGCGGACCAGCACAACATCGGCTGGAAGGACATGTCGGCGGATCTGCAAATGGAATTGCGTAATGCCTACGGCGCGGTAAGTACCCGTGAGTTAGCGGTGCAGTTTTTTGAAGTGCATGCCGATGGCGACAAGAGCCTGGTGCGTTTTCTGAGTCCGGCGGACGTGCGTGGCACCACCTTACTGACCCACGCCCATAGCCTGACCTCGGATGATCAGTGGCAGTTTTTCCCGTCGCTGCGTCGGGTCAAACGGATTGCTTCGGAGAACAAGTCAGGCCCATTTATGGGCAGTGAGTTCGCCTACGAGGACATGGCCAGTTGGGAACTCGATAAGTATCAGTACCAGTATCTGGGGGACGAGGTAGTCGATGGGTTGGACGCGTACAAGCTGGAAATGACCCCAGCTTACCCGCGCTCCGGCTACACCCGTCAGGTCACCTGGCTCGACAAACAGTATTACCGGCCGCTCAAGGTCGAATACTACGACCGCAAGAATGCGCTGCTCAAAACCCAGACCTACAGCGGTTATGGTGTTTACCTGGACCGCTACTGGCGGGCCAGCGAGATGCGAATGGTCAACCACCAGACCGGCAAGCAGACCTGGATGCGCTGGAGCAACTACCGCTTTGGCAATGGCTACAACGAGCTGACATTTGATAAGAGCAGCCTCGACGCTCAGCGTTGATTCAAGGGAGATGTCATGGACTTCAAGGATTACTTCGATCATCCGCTCGGCGTCGAGTTGGGCGGTCGCGCTGCCGCGCTGCTAGCGAGCTTCGATCAGCAGCGCTACAGCGCCTCGTTGCCAGCGGACCTGCGACCGCTGGAGATGAAGGCCCGGGTCAAGGCCATGGCCAGCGCCCTCTGGGATGGTTTGGGCCTGGAGTTTGTGCCGGCGGCCCAGGTACTGGTTCGCATGCTTGACCCGATCCCCGGGACCCGCTTTGGTCGCATGACCGGGTTTCCGGTGTGGGTGATCGCCGATATTTTCGAAACCCGCGGTCTTGAGCACTTTGAGCCCGCCATGCAGGCGATCAAGAAGGTGACTCAGCACTTCACCGGCGAGTTCGCCATCCGGCCTTATCTGGATGCCTACCTGGAGCCTACATTGCAGGTGCTGGCCGGCTGGGTCAGCGATGACAGCCCCGACGTGCGCAGGCTGGTTTCCGAGGGCACGCGTCCGCGCCTGCCGTGGGCCTCCCGGGTCCCGAGCCTGTTGGTTGACCCAGCACCGGTCCTGGCCCTACTGGAGCGTCTGCGCAACGATCGCAGCGAGTATGTACGCCGCTCGGTGGCCAACAACCTCAATGACATCAGCAAGGACCATCCCAGCGCCGTGCTCGATGTGCTGGAGCGTTGGCAGGTCGAGGAGCGTGGGCCGCACACCGATTGGGTCATCCGCCATTCGCTGCGTACCCTGGCGCGGCGCGGTGACAGCCGTGCGCTGGAGCTGCTTGGGTATTCCATGGCCGCGCCGGTGCAGGTCAAGCGCTTCCAGGTCGGACCTTCGCAGATCAAGCCAGGGGAGCGTATTTCCCTGGATTGCGATATCCAGATCGACAGCACCAGCGAGCATGGGCTGATGGTCGACTACGCGATTCTCGCACCGGGTGCCCGAGGCCAGATCAACCGCCGGGTGTTCAAGTGGAGCAAGCGCCAGAAGCTGGTCAAGGGGTCGGTGAAGCTGCAGCGCGATCACAGTATCGAAAGCAGTTCGCTGAGAAGTTACTACCCTGGCGCACACGAGGTGCATCTGATCATCAACGGGCAAGTCGTGGCCCAAGGCTCTTTCGAGCTGGGCGTTTAATCACTACATCAGTTGGACAGGGAGGTTGATATGGCAGTACCACCAATGGCCGGGAAGGTCCTGGATCCCGTGAGTCTGGCGCTCTATGGCTTCATGGGCAGCGCAATTCTACTGCAGGGGCATCGACTAGGGGTTTTCCAGTCCCTTGCAAGCGCTGACGTGGGCTCCGGGGCAGACGCTCTGGCACAAACCCTGGCGCTGGATGGCTCCACACTGGAGCGGTTTTTGCGCGGCGCGATTGCTTGGGGGCTGGTCGAGGAACAAGCGGGTGGCTATCGACTGTCGGCGTCCGCCCGTGGCGCGCTGGATCCTCAGTCGTCGCAGTATCTGGGGCCTTTGCTCGAACACTTCGACAGCAACACTCTGCCGCTGTTTCGCCACCTCGGCGATGCCGTGGGCAGCGGCCAGGCGCAATGGTCGAAACTGGCGCAAGACGCGTCGGCACCCTTCGATTACCTGCTGGCCGAGGACCGTGGCGCAGCGTTCCATGATGCGATGTGGAACCTCAGCCGCGAGCCTTCAGCAGAGTTGGTGAAGCTGGGGGTGCTGGGCGACGCGTCGAGCCTGGTCGACTTGGGGGGCGGCATTGGTACCTTCGCCATCGCCGCCGCACAACAGCATGCCGAGCTCAGGGCGGTGGTGTTCGACCTGCCTGCCGTGGAGCCCCATTGCCTGGCGCGGATCAGCGGGGTGGGGCTGGCCTCAAGGGTCAGCTTTGCGCCGGGTGACTTCTGGTCCGGTGAGCTGCCCCACGCGGATGCCTACTCACTGGGGTTCATTCTCTCTGACTGGAATGACGAGCAATCTCTGCAGCTGCTGCGCCGGGTTCGCCAGACGCTGAATCCCGGAGGGCGAGTTCTGGTGCTCGATCGCTTGTTGGAAGCGTCAGGCGCCGAGCCGTTTGCCGCGGTCATGCAGGACCTGGCGATGCTCCTGGAAACCGGCGGGCAACATCGCACGGCGGCTCAGTTTCAGGCGCTGTTGCATGAAGCTGGTTTTACTCGCACCCAAGTGATCAGATCCAACGGTGAGAAACATGCGGTCATTGGATATCTATAACTCCAAGCCGGTTTAACTTTGATGTAAGTCTGTGGCTATCAGGCCAGTTTTACTGTTGATCTGCCCAACTCATTAATTCCGCACTGTAACAGCGTGGACGTCTACGTGCGCGCTGTTCTGGTCAATAAGTGAAACATAAGGAGAGCTTCAAATGTCCGCTGAGAAGACGTATGGATACTTGGTTGTTGGCGCTGGCCCGGGAGGGCTGCAGGCCGGTTATTGCTTACAACAACAAGGGCGTGATTATCTGATTGTTGAGAGCGGTGGTCGCGCGGGCACATCATTTGAACGATTTCCGCGGCATAGAAAGTTGATCTCAATCAATAAAGTCCATACCGGTTATTCTGATCCTGAGATTAACTTGCGTTGGGATTGGAACTCGCTGTTAAGCAGCGAAAGCACCGCGGCACGGTTCACCGACTACAGCCAGCGCTATTTCCCCGATGCCGATGACATGCCGCGTTATTTGGACGGTTTTGCCAAAGAGCATCAGCTTAATGTGCGTACCGATAGCTCAGTAGTGAACGTACGTCGTGACCAGGACTTTATCGTCACCTTGTCCACGGGCGAGGAGCTGCGGGCCCGTGTGCTGATCGTCGCCACCGGCGTGCAACTGCCTTGGCTGCCGGACATCGAGGGGATCGAGCACGTCGAGCACTATGTCGATATGGACATCGACCCGGTGCCGTTGACCAACAAGAAAGTGCTGATCCTGGGCAAGGGCAACTCGGGCTTCGAGACCGCCGACGCACTGATCGAGCATGCGGCGATGATCCATGTGGCGAGCCCAAATCCATTGCGTATGGCCTGGTCGACTCACTACGTCGGGCATGTGCGGGCGGTCAACAACAACCTGCTCGACACGTACCAGCTTAAATCGCAGAACGCGATTCTCGACGCTAAACTGCATCGCATCGAGCGTGAGGGTGATAAGTTCAAGGCCTACTTCAGCTACGAGCACGCCGAGGGTGAGCAGGAAGTCATCGAATACGATCGCGTTATTGCCTGTACCGGCTTTCGCTTTGATGATTCGATGTTCGACGAGTCTTGCCGCCCTGAGCTGTGCTCCATGGGCCGATTGCCCGCGCAGCAGGTGGATTGGCAGTCAAAGAATATTCCAGACCTTTACTTTGCCGGCACCTTGATGCAGTACCTCGACTACAAGAAGTACATGTCGGGGTTCATTCACGGTTTCCGTTACAACGTGCGCACTCTGTGCCAGTTGCTGTTGGAGCGCTACGACGGAGTCGCCCTGCCGCAGGCTACCCATGAGTTGCAGGTGGCGCCGGCATGCGAGCGCATCATCGAGCGGGTCAATCAGTCCTCGGCCCTCTGGCAGCAACCAGGCTTCCTGCAAGATGTGATGCTGATAGACCGGCAACAACAGCGCTTGAAATGGCATCTTGAATTGCCCCAGGACTACGTCGCACAACGCTTTGCCGCTGATGAGTACATGACACTGACCTTGGAGTTTGGTCAGCGCAAGTTTGACAACCCTTTCAATGTTTCGCGTATTGCCAGAGAGAACGTCAAACGCGCCGAAGATTCAAACTTTCTACACCCGATTATCCGGCATTACCACGGCGGAGAGTTGCTGGCGGAGCATCACATTATTGAAGACTTGGCCGCTGAGTGGCGCGAAGCGGAACACATCGAACCACTATCGGAGTTCCTGCGGCAGCAATTGCTAGTAGAGCAAATCGCTCCAGTTTTTGAAGCTCCGAAACTGTGGAACGTGATTTCGACATTTTAAAAGGATTTAATAATGAACTTCGTAGACTTTCATATTCATGCTGGAAGATTCTCGCTGCTGCGTGACGACATTCAAGGGCTATTGACCAAATTTCCTTTTGAGGAAGGGATCGATGTTCGTGAGATATTTTCCAATCCATTGGCGTTGAAGGCTTATCTTCAAGAGCGCGGGGTGGCACGTGCGGTGATCCTCGCAGAGTGCGGGCCGGGGACCAACTTTTCCATCGACAGCCAGTTGATTCTGGACTTCTGCGGCAGCGATCCTTTCTTTGTACCGTTCGGCAATATCAATCCGCTGCACCACGCTGATCCACTCCAAGAGTGGCACAAGGATTTCGAGCGGGGGATCAAGGGCTACAAGTTCTACCCCGCCGACCATGGGTTTGATCCGTACCTCGACTCGATGATGGCGGTCTATGAAATGTGTGCTGAAGTCGGCCAGCCCATCATGTTCCACACCGGCCTGACTGCGCAGCGCGACACCGAGCAGAAGTTCATCCGGCCTGGGGATTTTCGCCGCCTGGTAGAAACCTTCCCACGGCTCAAGGTGATCTTTGCACACGGCGGCAAGCCGACCTGGTACGACGAGGCGCTTGAGATGGCCTGTCGTTATCCGGGGGTGTACCTGGATACCGCCCTGGTCCCGCCTGAGGTGCTGGTGGACTGGCTGCACGAGCGTCCGGCGGTGCACAGCAAAGTACTTTTCGGCTCCGATCTGCCGGTGTGCGGTAGCTACTCGGCGGTGTGCCAGAAGATTCTCGGCGCCGGCCTTGATCGCGAACTGCTGCAAGCGGTGCTCAGTGGAAACGCCAATCAAGTGTTGGCCGGATAAGGGGAACTCCATGTACGAGGCCTATTATCCGCTGACCTATTACTTCTACCCACTGCTGGGGGACGCTGTACATCAGCGTCTGCCCCAGGTCTTCGAGCGTCCGGTGGCCGCAGGGGTGGAAACCCTGCTCTATGTGCATATTCCGTACTGCCAGGACATGTGCAGGTTCTGCCCGTTTCATGTGCGGGTCGACAAGGACACCGCTGTCTATGAGCGCTACACCAACGCCCTGTGCCAGGACATCCGCACTGAGGCGGCCAGCGTGCGTGGCCGCTCCAGCGAACTGCGGGCTGTGTATTTCGGTGGCGGCTCGCCTTCGGTGCTGTCGCCCGAGCAACTGCAGCGAATTTTCAACACTATCAGAGAGAGTTTCAGCCTCAGCGCCGATGCCGAGATTTCCTTTGAAGGCGAGCCCAAGACCTTGGGCGATCCCTACCGGCTCGAGGTACTCAAGAACGAAGGCGTGCAGCGCATCAGCTTCGGCCTGCAGACTTACGATCCGATGTTGCGCAAGCACTTCAACATCGCCGCCACCCTAGACGATGTGGCCAATGTCCGCGAGCAGGGACGGCGTTTCGGCTTCGACGAAATCAATGTCGACATGATGTACAACCTGCCGGGCCAGACCTTGGCCTCCCTAGACCGTGACCTGACACGGCTGATCGACGACGGTTTTGACAGCGTCGATTACTACAATCTGCACTACTTCGCGTTCCCGCCGAAGTTCAAGCGCCAGATGGACGAGGGCAGCATTCCAGCCAAGCCTTCGGAGAAAATTATGCTCGCGCTGTTCGAGCAGTTGCGCCACCGCTTGGCCGAGGCTGGCTATGCCAATGTCGCCGATCAGATTTACACCCGTAAGGCGAAGGTCTGTGAGTACTTCCGCCTGCTCTGGGGCGGTGGCAATGGTGAGCATCGTGCCGAAACACTGGCCGTAGGCTCCTCGGCTCGAGGTTATGTGGACGGCTTCAGCTACATGAAGCACAGCAACGTCAACAAGTATATGGACGCCATCGAACAGGGGCTGCCGAGCATCGAGAAAAGCTCGGTGGCGCTGGACCGTCCGGAGAACCGTGGTGCGGTGATGTTTCCCAAGTTCCTACGCCTGGACAAGTCCAGCGAGCGTGCGTTGGCCACGGTCAATCCCGAGCTTATCGCCAGCTGGATCGAACATGGCCTGCTCTCGGAGACCGAGGATGCGTTCGAGGTGTCCCAACGTGGTCGTCTGTGGACCAACAACATGACCACCGACTTGTTCGAAGCCACCCAGCGGCAGGTTGGCGGGCAGGTGCTGACGGTACTGGAGCACAAGCCGGGTGCTCGGACGGGCTCATTCTAAGGAGGGATATTATGTCAGCACATCGTATTGGCGTTATTCATGCCTATCCCAGCCGGAGACTGCTGGATTGTCTGGGCGCCGCGGGTTATCGGGTGGTGTTGATCGGCAACGGACGGTCTCTGGCTGAGCACCCAGCGGTCGAGGCCGTACTGCAGGTGCCCCTGTGGCCGACTGATGCTCTGTTTAGTGCCGTGGCCGAGTACCACGCGGCGCATCCTTTCAGTGCCCTGCTGCCAGTCAATGAGGGCGCGGTAGTGGCAACCGCGCAGTTGTCCGAATGTCTGGGCCTGCCGGGCATGTCGGTGGCCACTGCTGCCTGCAGTCGCAATAAGTACTTGGCCACACTGTTGTGGGAAGCACAGGGCGTACCGGTGCCGGCGACGCTGCCGTTGACCCTGGAAACCCCGTGGGAGCAGGTCTGCCAGCGGTTAGGGTCACGGGTGGTGGTCAAGCTTAGCGACTCGATGAACAGCCAGGGAGTGATTGCGGTCAGTGATGCATATCAGTACCGGCAAGCCCTTGCGGCACTGCATGAGCTGATCCAGCAGACCACCGATGTCGATCCCCTCAAGGACCGCAATCGCTTTGCCTACGGTCACAGCAGCCTTCAATTGATTGCCCAGAGCTTTTGCGAAGGGCGGGAGGTCAGCGTCGATCTGTTGCTGCGGCCCGACGGCACGGATCAGGTCCTGGCGGTGCTGGAGAAAGAAGGCGGGCAAGGGCCTTACTTTGCTGAATCGGCTTCTGTCTGGCCCACCTCGCTGGGGGCCGAACAGGAGCATTCGATTGGTCAGCTTGCGCTGCGCGCTGCGCGGGCGCTAGGTCTGACCCAGGGCGCCGCACACGTCGAAATCCGCTATCAGCATGGCGTGCCCCGGGTACTTGAAGCGGGGTTGCGTCCTGGGGGCGGCTTCACCGCGCAGACCATCGAGCTGTTGAGCGGGGTCGACGTGTATGCCGCTCAGGTCCGCCTACTTCTGGAACAGGTGCCATTGCCCACGGCGGTGGGCGAGTGTGGTGCGGTGCTGTTTGGCGGTGTGGTGATCGAAACCAGCGGGACCTTGCTCGCTGTCGAAGGCATGCAGGTCTTTGAGCAACTGGCGGAGTTGCGCGAGCTGGTAGTGCTCGCCCGTCCCGGTGATTGGGTGCAGGCCATGCCCGACTCTGCTCAGCCCCATTACTGTTATTACCTTCTGACGGGGGAGAGTCGTGAGGCATTGCTGGAGATTCACCAAGGTATTCAGCAGCAGGTTCGGTTGCAGGTTGCGGTGCAGGAGGTGACTCATGATTGCTGAGCCGCGCGAGTGGGGCGCCAACCCGCAGATCCTCGCCGCGGGCCAGCGGGTGTTGGAGTTGTTTGCCAGCGTCCAGGGCACGCCCGAGCAATTCCCCCTGTGGTACGCGAGCGATTCGATCGCCGCCCGAACCCAGGACCCAGCCTCGATGCCCGAACACGGTCAGTCGTTGGACGATACCCTGGCCCAGGCCGTGGAGTTGATGCAGCAGGGCCTGTGCAACGTCAGCCACCCGTTGTACTTCGGCTATATTTCGCCGCGGCCTCACCCTGCTGCGGTGCTGGGGGACTTCCTCGGCAGTGCGCTGAATCAGACCCCCGGTGCCTGGCGTGCGGGGCCATCGGCGACCATGGTCGAGGTCGAGGTGCTGCACGCCCTGCGTTCGCTGTTTGGTCTCGACCCGGTTGTCGGGCGTTTGCCCGGCGGGGTATTCACCGGGGGCGGTACGCTGGCCAACCTGATCGGGCTCAAGCTGGCCCGCGAGCAGCTGCACCGCCAGCATCCGGAAATGCTTCGGGCCGGCGGCTTGGGGCCACGGATTTACATGTCCCGAGAGGGGCACTTTTCCATCGCCAAGGCCCTGGACGTGCTAGGTTTTGCCGCGGATGCGCTGGTGGAGATCGACACCGATGAGCAGGGCGCCTTGCTCCCGGAGCAACTGGAGCAGCGACTGGCGCACGACGTTGCGCTCGGCTACACGCCGATGTGCCTGATCGGCGTACTGGGCACCACCGCAACCGGGGCGATTGATCCGTTGCGGCGCATCGGCGAGCTAGCTCGCCGTTACAACGCCTGGTTCCACATTGACGGTGCTGCCGGGCTGGCGCTGGCGGCGTTGCCCGAGGCCCGGCGTCACATGCAGGGGTTGAGCGACGCGGACTCCATCACCTTCGACCCCTGCAAGTGGATGTTCGCCTCCTTCGGTGTCGGTTGCCTGCTGGTGCGCAACGGCGAGGTGCTTGGCAGCAGTTTCTGGGCTGGCGGACCTTACTGGGAAGAGCGCGGTGAACTCGACACCTTCAAGATGAACCTCTATGGCACTCGCCAATTTCGTTCGCTGGGCGTGTGGTGCCTGCTGCAGCATCTGGGGCTGGAAGGCTATCGGCAACTGCTGAGGAATATGACCGGGGCGACGGCGCACTTGCGGGCGCTGCTGAGCGCCGATCCGGCTTATCGCTTGATACCCGATCAGCAGATCATGCCGGTGGTTGCCTTTCGGCCTGTGACCGCCAGTGCCGAGTGTGTGACTCGTCTGGTCGCGCTCTGTCAGCAGCGAAACCTAGCTTACCCCAGCGTGCTGGAATGGAAAGGCGAGCGTTATATCCGCGTTGCCATCAGTAACTATCAAACCTCCACGCTGGACGTGGAACGGTTCAAGCAGGCCCTTGACGGGCTGTTGCACGAACTTAGCTTCTCGCCACTCCCTAGGATTTTGTAATGAACAATCCCCACGAAAATCTATTAGTCATTGTGTTGGCGGCTTTGGTCGTCATCATCCTTTGCAGCCAGGTTGCCGGTAAAATCGCTCAGCGTTTTGGGCAACCCATCGCGGTGGGTGAAATCACTGGTGGCATTGTTCTCGGTGCGCTCCTAGGTGGCCTGTGGCCGCAGGGCGGTGCGTATCTGCATACTAACGCCGGACAGGTGCTGACGGTCATGTCCCAGTTGGGCATCGTGCTGATGATGTTCCAGATCGGCATGGAGTTCGATTTCGGACTGCTGCGCGAGCGTCGTCTCAAGCGTGCCCTGGGCTGGATTACCTTGCTGGGCATTCCAATCCCTTACCTGACCGGGATGTTCTGCGCCTTCATTTATGCCCGCTACTACCCGGTTCCTGATCTGCTCGGGCTGATGCTGGTCTGCGGTATCTCGTTCTCCATCACCGCGCTGCCCATCCTTGGCCGAATCCTCCTGGAACGGAACATGGAAAACAGCGAGACCGGGGTGACCGCGATTGCCGCCGCCGGGATCAACGACCTGATCGGCTGGATTGCCCTGGGCGCAGTGGTGGTGTTCACCAGCGGTCAAGGCGCGGCGCAAACGCTGCTGAAACTGGCGGCTATTGCGCTGTTCTTGGTGGTGTTCTTCCGCTGTGTGCGTCCTTGGCTGGTCAAACGCTTGCAAGCTGATACTCAGCATGCTGCCGTACTGAGCGATGCGCATTTTGGCGCGATCATCGGCGGGGTGTTCGTGACCGCGGTCATCACCGCGTGGTTGGGTGTGTTCGCCATTGTTGGTGGCTTTCTGGTGGGCACCGCGTTGTATCAATGCAAAGCCTTGCTTGAGCAATGGAACCTGCGGATGCGCCCTTTCGTTAACATCGTTTTGGTACCGGTTTTCTTCTTCTATACAGGTATGAAAGTTGAACTTGGATCCATGGTGACTGCTCAGGACATTCTTTTGTGCCTTGCGTGGGTCTTATGCGCCTGCCTAAGCAAAGGGCTGAGTTGCACCCTGGCCGCCAGGCTGGCGGGATTCTCAATGACTGACTCCTTGAGAATCGGCACGTTGTTGAATACGCGTGCCCTTATGGAGTTAGTGGTGCTGAATATCGCCCACAGCCTTGGCTTGATGCCGCCCCAGCTGTTTTCCATCTTGGTCATCATGGCCCTGGTTTCAACGCTGATCACCTCGCCGTTGCTGAATGCCATCCAGAAGTACAGTGGTCGCTCCGTTTCAGCCCAGCCAGTTGGTCAGTATTCCTAGACAATTTAGCGTCGAGGACGACGTCTTGCAGCGCCTCAGGTTAGGCTTCAATAGTCGTGAATTCGGTGTCGATCAAATCATAGAGTGAGCTGAACCAAGCTCAAACTTAGTTTGAGCTTGTGTTGTCATAATATTTTGTCAAACATCGATGCTGGATCTGGGGCGCTCACCTTCTAAGTGTCAAAAATATTTATTCTGGCGTATGGCCCTGTAAGCTGCTTAACCCCCGTATTTATTGAGTTGTTGGTGTCAAAATATATTGTTTGGCACCAAACACTAAAAATCGCAGCCTACGGTTGCGATTTTTTTTATCTGAATGAAGGACATGCCCCATGGACCGCTTCCAGGAAATGCAAGTCTTCGCCGCCGTTGCTCAAGAACAAGGCTTCTCGGCGGCGGCGCGGCGTTTGGGGATGTCGGCGGCCAGTGTCACCCGCGCCGTGGCGGCGTTGGAGAAACGCATCGGCACCCAATTGCTGACACGTACCACCCGCAGCGTGCATTTGAGCGAGGCGGGTCAGCGTTATCTGGAGGACTGTCGGAGAATTCTCACCGAGGTGCAGGAAGCCGAGGATTCAGCAGCCGGGAGCCACGCCCACCCTCGTGGGCAACTGACGATCACGGCGCCGGTATTGTTCGGTGATTTGTTCGTTACGCCGGTTATGGTCGGTTACCTGACTCAATTCCCTGAAGTCAGCATCAACGCACTACTGGTCGACCGGGTGGTAAGCATGGTCGAGGAGGGCGTCGATGTGGCTGTGCGCATCGGTGAGTTGCCTGACAGCAATCAACATGCAATTCGCGTGGGCGAAGTGCGGCGGGTGATCTGCGCTTCCCCTGGATTCCTGACTGACCATGGTCGGCCCCGGCATCCTGCAGATTTGAGCGCAGCCCCGATCATCGCTACCTCGTCCATTGGGCAGCACAGAAGCTGGCCGTTCCTTGACGGAGGAGAGCCGATCAGCGTTCGTCTGGAACCGCGTTTTGTGGTCACTGCCAATCAGGCGGCTATCACGGCCGCCGCCATGGGGCTGGGACTGACCCGAGTGCTGTCGTATCAAGTGGCGAGCAAGGTCGCCGCCGGTGAGCTGGAAATCGTTCTGGCCGACTTCGAACTGCCGCCATTGCCTATTCATTTGGTCTATCAGGGGGGGCGCAAGGCCCCGGCGCGGATTCGTAGTTTCGTGGATTTTGCAGTGAAGGCTCTACGCGAACACCCGGCGTTGCACGGCTGAAGGTTTATTGCTCTGGCTGAAATAATGGATTGCGTTTTCTGGTTATTCTGTTGTTTTGGTGGCGGATGGAAGATAGCCCTCTATTGGCGCTTATCTTCCTGAACGGCGCCACTACCCAGCGGAGTCGACCATGCAAGCCATCAAGCTCTACAACTTTCCCCGTTCTGGCCATGCTCACCGTGTGGAGCTGATGCTGTCGCTGCTGCAACTGCCAACCGAACTGATTTTCGTCGATTTGGCCAAGGGCGCCCACAAACAAGCGGATTTTCTGGCGCTCAACTCGTTTGGTCAGGTGCCGGTGATTGATGATCAAGGCATGGTGCTGGCCGATTCCAACGCGATCCTGGTTTACCTTGCGCTGAAATACGGCAACGGCCACTGGCTGCCAACCGACCCGGTCGGGGCGGCCAAGGTTCAGCGCTGGTTGTCGGTCGCTGCCGGGCCGATTGCCTTTGGCCCGGGCAGGGCAAGGCTGATCACGGTGTTTGGTGCGCCTTTCAATGCTGAAGAGGTGATCGCTTATGCCCACACCTGGCTCAAAGTGATCGATCAGGAACTGGGCGCAACACCCTATCTGGTCGGTAGCGAGCCGACCATCGCCGACATCGCCGCGTACAGCTACATCGCCCATGCACCGGAAGGCAATGTGTCGCTGGACGACTACGCCAACATCCGCGCCTGGCTGGCGCGGATTGAAGCCTTGCCAGGGTTTGTCGGCATGCCGCGCACCGTCGCCGGTTTGCAAAAAACTGCCTGATGCCCACGGCCCGACTCGGTCGGGCCGTGCTTATTGCGCGAGGAGCGCAGGGGAGAAGCCGTTATGGAACGTACACCTTGGCACGCAGGCGAGAAACAGTTGCAGGCTCGCGTGGGTGTCGCCGAGCGAATGGACGAATTAGGTCGTAGGGTGATTCGCAGCGAGATGCCGGATCAACACCGCACGTTCTATCAGCAACTGCCGTTCATGCTGTACGGCGCGGTGGATGCTGATGGCAATCCTTGGGCCAGCATTCTTGAAGGGCCGCTGGGTTTTGCCCATTCTCCCGAGCCTACGCTGTTGCAGTTCGGCAGCCTGCCCGGCCACGACGATCCTGCGCAACTGCAAGACGGGGCGGCAATCGGGCTGCTCGGTATCGAACTGCATACCCGACGTCGCAACCGTCTCAATGGTCGAGTCGGCGCTGTAACGGCGAGCGGTTTCGAGGTGAAGGTGGAGCAATCTTTCGGCAATTGTCCGCAATACATTCAATTGCGCGAGTTTCGCTCGGTGCCCTTGGCGGATCCGGCGACGCGTATCGCACAGCACCTAAACGGGCTGGATGACGCAGCCAAAGCCATGATCGCGGGCGCTGATACTTTCTTTGTCGCCAGTTATGTGGACGTCGATGGCCAACGCTCGGTGGACGTTTCTCATCGGGGTGGCCAGGCCGGTTTCGTCCAGGTAGAGGGCAATCGCCTGACCATCCCGGACTTCGCCGGCAACCTGTTCTTCAATACCTTGGGCAACCTGCTGATCAATCCACGAGCCGGTTTGCTGTTCATCGATTTCGATTCGGGCGACCTGCTGCACCTCAGTGGTCGCACCCGAGTCATTCTCGAAGGCTCGCAGGTCGAAGCCTTTCAAGGGGCCGAGCGGCTGTGGACCTTCGAGGTGGAGCGCGTGGTGCGGCGGCCCGCGGCGCTGGCCTTGCGCTGGCGCTTTGACGGCGTGTCACCCAAAAGTTTGCTGACCGGTACTTGGGCGCAGGCGAATGCTCGTCTGCGAGCTCAGGTTTAGAAAAAGATCGCAGGCAGTCCTACAGACGATGATTTTGGGGGGATGTTTCCGACAAGTTTTGACGGTTGTCGGGTGGGAAGTGGAGTGGATAGGCTTTGGGGGTCGCTGGCAATTCAGCGATCGGGCCTGGAAAACCCGAAGTATAGGATCACAGCAGATGACATAATGCGGCGCTTTTTCAGCTCTGCAGTTATGGCGGCTGTGCGTGGGAGACCTTCGGGTCTGCCGGGTTTGATCCTTTACCGGTTTTTCCAGTCCGCGTACAGCTGCCACCCCTTTCGTCTGGAAAACGAAAAATGGCAGCTCCATCTCTTTAAGGATCTTTGCCATGTTCAAGCCGACACCAAATCCGCCCGAAGCGGACAGCACTTCCCCTTACGAATCCCTCAACTCAAAAAAACTCAACGAAGCCGCCGAACGCGCGCTCGATCACTACCTCAACCCCTCCGCCCTCAAATCCCCCGTGGCCCGCAAGCCGAGCACGATGTTTATGGTTGCGCCGGATATCAAAGACGAAGACCTGCTGGCCCACACCTGTGAGTCGTTGGCCCAGGCCAGTGTGATGGCGAGTGATTTTGCGGGGTATCTGGAAGGGCCGCACCGGCATACGGCGATGGCGATTCAACAGATCGTCATGCTGGCGGAACTGGCGGTGAATCGGATGCTGGATAACGTGGGCGTACCAAAACCTGCCCCACACAGCTGATCCCTGTGGGAGCCGGGCTTGCCCGCGATGGCGGATTAACATTCAACATTAATGTTGGCTGACACTCAGCCATCGCGGGCAAGCCCGCTCCCACAAAAAATCAGTTATGCGTAGGACAGGGATTTCTCTTCCAGTAGGCCCTGATACAACTCCGTCCATTTGCGGCCCATTTCGTCGGCGGTGAACAATTGCCGATAACGGGCTTCAGCCTTCACGCCCATTTGCGCCGCAAGCGTCGGGTTGTCCCACAGGGTGCGCATGGCTTCACGGAATGCTTGTGGATGACTTGGCGGCACCACCAGCCCGGTTTCGTTGTGAATGTTGATGAAGCTGGTGCCGGTGCCGATTTCGCTGGAGATCATCGGTTTGCCGTACATCGCGCCTTCGAGCAACGAGATGCCGAACGCCTCGGAGCGCAGGTGCGATGGAAACACGATGGCGTAACTCAGTTGCAGCAGCGCGACTTTGTCTTCGTCCCCCAGACGCCCGAGGAAGTGGATATTGCACAAACCCAATGCCGCCGCCTGGGCGTGCAGTTCGGCTTCCAGCGGCCCGGCGCCGAGGATCACTACCGGGTAATCCACGCCTTTCAAGGCATCGAGCAGGATGTGCAGGCCTTTGTAATAACGCATCACGCCCACAAACAGGAAAAACTTATCCCCAAGCGTTTGCCGCCAATGGGCCATGCGTTCGTTGTCGGCCTGTGGATAACCGGCCTTGTTCAGGCCATAGGGGATGACCCGGGTCTTGTCCTGAAACTGCTGCAACACATCACTGGTGTGCAGGTAGTTGGGGGACGCGGCGACGATCCGGTCGGCGCTGGCGAGAAAGCGGTTCATCAGGGGCCGGTAAAGTTTGAGCAAGTGTTTCTGGCGAATGATGTCCGAGTGGTAGGTCACCACGCTGGGTTTGTTCATGCCGTTGAGGAAATGCACCAGGTCCATGAACGGCCAGGGGAAGTGGTAATTGACCACGTCCGCCTCGGCGGCCATTTCACGAAACTGTTTGAAGACACTGTAGGAAAAACCCGTGGAGGCGAACTGAATGTCGAGTTTGGCCCGATGGACTTCGTGTTGCCCAAGCTGCACCACGGGCGGTGTTGGATCGGCACTGAGGGTCAGCACCTGACCTTCAATGCCATGCTGGGCGCCGCTTTCGCACAACTGGAAGATCACTTGTTCGATCCCGCCGACCGAGTCAGGCAGGTACGTCTTGAAGAAATGAAGCACTCGCATTCAACCTCCCATAGCCTGGCGGTAGGCGCGGGCGGTGACCTTCGCGCAACGTTCCCAGGAAAAAAGCCTTGCCTGCTGCAACCCGGCGTCCGTGCACGTTTGCCAATGTGTGTGATCGTCGATCAGCCGGTGCATGGCATCACGCAAGCCGTCTGGATCGTCAGGTTCAATGTAGTTACCCGCGTTGCCTGCGACCTCGGGCATGGCCGAGCGTCGGGTCAGGATCACCGGCGTGCCGCTGGCCATGGCCTCCAACACGGGTAGGCCGAAGCCTTCGTAGAGCGACGGAAAAATCAGCGCCCGTGCGCCGGCCAACAGCTGTGCAACCTGCTCGTCGGGCAGATAACCGAGCAAGCACACGTGACCGCTGGCCAATGCCTGGTGCAGCTCATCGCTGAATTGCTCGCGCTGCCAGCCAGCCATGCCGACGATCAGCAGCGGAAAGTGCTGACGCAACGCTTCCGGTAGTTGGGCATGGGCGCGCAGGGCCAGCGTGAGGTTCTTGCGTGGTTCCAGGGTACCGACGCAGAGGAAGTATTCCCGCGCCTCGACCCCATGGGCCTTGAGCACGGCGTCGATGGCCTCGGGTTCGCGCGGGTGGAAACGTGTCGCCACGCCCAGCGGTGCGACCACAAAACGCTCGGCCGGCAGGGCGAAACAGGCCTGGGCTTCGTCGGCGATGTACTGCGAGTCGGTGAGAATCAGCCGCGCCTGTTGCACGCCATCGGCCAGTCGCCGCTCGATTTCTCGCAGGCGTGCCGGTGGTTGCGTCTCGGGATAGTGCAGGTGCGTCAGGTCATGCAGGGTGATGACTGTCGGGCCGTCGAACGACAGCGGCCACAGGCTGGGTTCGTGATAAAGGTCGATTGCCCGGGAACAGCCTTGATCGAAACGTTTCTGCGCCAGCCAGCGTCGCGCCTGATACGCACCGGGTATCTGCCGTAGCAACGGCGTCAGTCTTGAGTAACCCGGCATGGCCGCATCAGGTAGTGAAGAACTCCAGCCCCAGCCATGGAACAGCGACAACTCGACATCCGGCTCGCTGGCCAGGGCGCTCACCAATTCGGCAACGTAATGGCCGATGCCGGTACGCGGGGCCTGGAGGATTCGGGCGTTAAGGGCAATTCGCATGTTGCCTCTCTTGCACCACAGGTGTTTGCACAAGGTTGCGCAGGGTTCGTTCGGCCATTTGCGCACTCGCTTCACGCCAGCCGATCCAGTGCCAGTCCGTCACGTTGCGGGCTGCCGGGAATTGACTGCTGCTCTCGAATCGAGTGACGAGATCGGCCAGGCTTTGTGGCTCGGCCAGATCAAAGTACGCCATGAACTCGCCGCCTATTTCGCGGAAGACTGGAATGTCGCTGCCCATGGCCGGCAAGCCGCGTTGCATGGCTTCCACCAGAGGCAGGCCGAAGCCTTCGACGTAGGACGGAAACACCAGCGCACTGGCGTGGGAGTAGGCATGTTCGAGGCTGGTGTCGCTCAGGTCGTTAAACATGAACAGTCGGGTGTTCAGCTGCGGGTGACTGCGCACCCGGGTGAGCAGGGCATCGCACTTCCAGCCAATGCGCCCGGCGATGCACAGACGGGCGGTGGAGCCCGCGGCCCAGGCGAGTTCGAAGGCGTCCAGCAAGTAGTCATGGTTTTTGCGCGGCTCGATGGTGCTGACCATCAGGAACACCGGTTCCGGGGTATCGAACAGCCGTGTCAGGCGTGCTTCGACGGCGGCAGCTTCTTCGTGCAGGTCCAGCTCAGAGCCCAGGTGGAAGTAGTCGAACCACACTGTATCGGCTTTGGCAGGACCGATTCGACGACGCAATTCCTCGCGCACCTGATCGCGTACGGTGGCGGAAATCGCCACGTAGCCGTCGGCGGTTTGGGTGATCCAGTCGAACCATTCGTTGAAAATCTGCACCAGTCGCGTGTCGTAGAACTGCGGGTGGGTCAGGGGAATCAGGTCGTAGATCACCGAGACAATGCCTACACCTTCGCGTTTGAGTTGTTCAATCAATGGGAAGGAGTCGGCGTGCCAAGACGAATCCAGCAGCACTAACTGATCGCCCGGTTGATGCTGCAACGGCGAGCAACGGTTGGGCAGCTGATATTGGTTGATCCAATCGATCAGGCGCAGCGGCACGCTGAAGCCCGCCAGCGTTGTGAGGCAGTAGGCCGCGTACAGCGCTCGTCGGGTCCATCGCGATGTGCAGCGCTTGTCGAGGCGCTGGTGCAGTTGCCAGAAACGATGGGCCAAACGTTCCAGACGCCCACCGAATTCCATCAGCCCATTGAAAAGCGGTGTGTCCAAAGGGGCCAGGCTCAATACCCGGTAGAGCTTGCCCTTGAGCATCACCACCGGGATGCACTCAACGCCCTCGACGCTTTCAGGCAACTGATTGACGACGTTACGCACCACCCGCTGAATGCCCGAATTGACCTTGGGGTGCAGGAACACGTGGGTGCATTCCACCAGAAGACGCGTCATGGGGTGTTTTCCGAGACAATCGATTCGGCTGTGCGAGTGATGCTGGTTTTCGCCCCCAGCCACGAGCAGCCGATGAAGTCTTCGTGTCGGTTGTTGATCACGTGGAACACCAGACCATAGTCACGCCACTCGAAATTGCGGTCCAGGTGCGAGTCCAGCCGCGACAGGCTCAGGGCCACGGAATAGTTGCCTTTGCCCAGGCCCATGACGAAAGCAAAGCGGTAGGTCACCTGCTCGCCGGCCTGCAGGTCAGTGAGGGCGAGGTCCTGACGATGGGTGTTGATGCCGTACATGGCCTGGCCCAGGCGATCCTTGATCATGAAACCCAGCACCAGTCGTTCGATGCCCTGGCGGATTTCGACCTGTACCTCAAGGACTACCGATTGGCCGACTTCGGCAGCGTCGATGGCGCGCTCGCGCTCATCCAGCAGACGCACGCTGAGGATTGCGGCTTCACCCGTGCCGGAAACGGTTTGCACCTGGCCGCCCGCGAGCATTTCCTGGCGCACCGTCTGGCCCTCGCGCTCGGCGAGCAGGGCATTGTAGTAATCCATGACGGCTTCGGGCTTGCCGTGCATGGCCATGCGGCCGTTTTCCAGGAGGATCGCCGAGTCGCAGATCGACTGGATCGCCGAGCGGTCGTGGGACACGATCAGTAACGTGGTGCCGGCCTTGCGGAAGCTGCGGATGCGGTCGAAGCTCTTGTGCTGGAAGTAGGCGTCACCCACCGACAGCGCTTCGTCGACGATCAGGATGTCCGGGCGCCGGGCGGTGGCCACGCTGAACGCCAGGCGCATCTGCATGCCACTGGAGTAGGTACGTACCGGATGATCGATGGCTTCGCCGATTTCCGCGAAGTGTTCGATTTGCGGCATCAGGGTTTCGATTTCTTCAACCTGCATACCGAGTAGTTGCCCGGCCATGACCGCGTTCTGTCGGCCGGTAAAATCCGGATGAAAGCCCATGCCCAGTTCCAGCAGGGCGGCGACGCGGCCTTCGAGCTGGATCTGCCCACAGGTGGGTTGGGTGGTGCCGGTGATCATCTTCAGCAAGGTACTTTTGCCGGCGCCGTTGACCCCGACGATGCCCACCGCTTCACCGGGAGCGATCTCGAACGCCACGTCTTGCAACACCCAGTGCTGGCGATGACGGATGGGCGAAAACGGGATCAGCCACTCGGCCAGTCGGCTCCAGCGCGTGGGGTATTGCTTGTAGGCCTTGCCCAGGCCGGTCACGCGTATGTGCCCCATTAGAGTTCATCCACCATTTCGCCGACCCGCTGACGAAACAGCCGCAGCCCGATCACGCAGAACAACACACCCGTCACGAAGATCGGCAGCAGCGAACTCCAGGCCGGCCATTGGCCGTAGAGGAACAGGTTTTGGTAGCTGCCAATCAGGTTGGTCATCGGGTTGAGTTGCAACAACCGCTGCACCCATTCGGGCAGGATGTTCAGCGGGTACACGATCGGTGTCAGCCAGAACCAGAATTGCAGACAGATGCCGAAGAATTGCCCGACATCACGAAAGAACACGTTCAGCACGCCGAGGATCATCCCCAGCCCGGCGCAGAAGATGACTTGCAACGCCATCAGCGGCAGCAACGCCAGCAGGGCCATGCCCGGCAGGCGGCCGCTGATCAGCAGAAAGCCCAGGAACAGTCCGATGATGATCGCGAAGTTGATGCCGGCGTTGAACAGCACGATCACCGGCAGGCAGATTCTCGGGAAGCTGATTTTCTTCAGCAGGTTGGCGTTGTCCAGAAACATGTTCTGGCTGCGCAGGGTGATTTCCGAGAACAGGCCCCAGGTCAGCAGACCGGCGCAGAGGTAGACGCTGTAGGCCATGCCGTCATCCACCCCCGGCAAGCGGGCGCGCATGATGTGGGAAAAAATCACGGTATAGACGACGATCATCGACAGCGGGTTGAGCACGGTCCACAGGGCACCGAACAGCGAATTGCGATAACGCGCTTGAAACTCTCGCTTGACGCTACCGAGGATGAAACCCCGGTAGCTCCACAGTGAGCGATACAGGGACAGCAGCATTCAAACCGTCCTGCCGTATTGGTCTTCGAAGCGAACGATATCGTCCTCCCCCAGGTATTCGCCGCTTTGCACTTCAATGATCACCAGGTCGATCACCCCGGGGTTTTCCAGGCGGTGCCTGTGCCCGGCGGCAATGAACGTCGACTCGTTCTTGGCCACCAGGTGCGAACCGGCGCCGTTGTTGGTGACCTTGGCCATTCCTTCGACCACCACCCAGTGTTCGTTGCGGTGATGATGCATTTGCAGCGACAACTTGGCGCCGGGTTTGACCACGATACGTTTGATCTTGAAGCGCGGGCCTTCCTCGAGCACGGTGTAGGTGCCCCAGGGGCGGCTGACCGTGCGATGCAGGCGATAGGCTTCGTGCTTTTTGTCCTTGAGTTGCCGGGCTACCCGGCGCACGTCCTGGGCGCGGCCGGCGTGGGCCACCAGCACCGCGTCGGCGGTGTCGATGATGATCAGGTTATCCACACCCACTGCGGCTACCAACCGGTCTTCGCTCTGGACGAAGTTGTCACGGCTGTCGATGAAGATCGCATCGCCGCTGGCGCGATTGTTCTGTGTATCGGCCGGCACCAATGCCGCCACCGCGCCCCAGGATCCGATGTCGCTCCAGTCGAAGCCGGCCGGCACCACCACCACTTTGTCGGAGCGTTCCATCAGGGCGTAGTCGATGGAGATGTCGGTGATCCTGGCGAAATGGGTCGGCGAAAGCTCCTGTTGCAGGCAACCACCGGTTTCCAGCGGCGCGCTGGCCGCCATGCAGGCCCGAGCCTGTTCAAGCAGCTCGGGCGCATGAAGGTGCAACTCGGCCAGCAGCGTGGCGATCGAGAAACAGAACATCCCCGAATTCCACAGGAAATTGCCGCTTTCCAGATAATGCGTGGCGGTTTGCAGGTCGGGTTTTTCGACGAAGCGCTGCACCTTGGCGGCGCCTTTGTCGTCCAGCGGGACACCGGTTTCGATGTAGCCGAAGCCGGTTTCCGGGGCTGTCGGCACGACGCCGAACGTCACCAGATGACCGGCCTTGGCCAGCGTCACGGCGTGCTCGACCGCGCTCTTCAACGCGTCTTCGTTGAGGATCAGATGGTCGGCAGGCATCACCACCATGATCGCTTCGTCGCCGTGCAGGGCTTGTAGCGAAAGGGCCGCCGCCGCGATGGCCGGGGCCGTATTGCGACCCGTCGGTTCGAGCAGAAAATGCCCGCGATGGCGCTCCAGGCGTGCGTCCTGATAGTGATCCTTGCTCTGGAAGTAGTAGTCGCGGTTGGTCACCGTGACGATATCGCCCCAGCCATCGAGCAAACCGGCCGCACGTCGATAGGTTTTGCCCAGCAGCGACTGACCATCGGGCAGAACCATGAACGGCTTGGGATGGCCTTCACGAGACACCGGCCACAAACGGGTCCCGGCACCACCGGAAAGAATCACGGGGATCAGCATGACCTACTCCTTGGCAACCCGTTTCATGTCCGCATCCATCATCATGCGGATCAAGGTGTCCAGGTCGGTTTTTGGTTTCCAGCCCAGTACACGTCGGGCCTTGGCCGGGTTGCCGAGCAGGACGTCGACTTCGGCCGGGCGGAAGAAGGCCGGGTCAATCTTCACGTAATCGCGGTAATTGAGGCCGATGTGATCAAAGGCGATGCGACACATTTCGCGCACCGTGGTGGTCACGCCGGTGGCGACCACGTAATCGTCAGGCTTGTCCTGTTGCAGCATCAGCCACATGGCTTCGACGTAGTCGCCGGCGAACCCCCAATCACGTTTCGTGTCGATGTTGCCCAAGCGCAGTTCCTGCTGTTTGCCCTGCTTGATGCGGGCGGCGGCGTCGGTGACTTTGCGGGTCACGAACTCGATGCCGCGTAGCGGTGATTCGTGGTTGAACAGGATTCCGCTGCTGGCGTGCAGGTTGAAGCTTTCGCGGTAGTTCACGGTGATCCAGTGACCGTAGAGCTTGGCCACACCGTAAGGGCTGCGCGGGTAGAACGGTGTGTTTTCATCCTGCTGCTCGGCCTGAATCAAGCCGAACATTTCGCTGGTGGACGCTTGATAGAAACGGGTGTGCGGACTGAACTGGCGGATCGCTTCGAGCAGGTGAGTCACGCCCAGGCCGTCGACGATGCCGGTGCTCACCGGTTGATCCCAGGAGGCGGCGACAAAGCTTTGCGCGGCCAGGTTATAGACCTCGTCCGGCGCCGACTTGATCACCGCGCGCTGCACCGAGCAGGCATCGGCCATGTCGCCGTCCAGATAGACGATATCGCCCTCGATCCCCGTCTCGCGCAGCCGCCAACGCGAATCGCTGCTGCGCCGCGCCACCAGACCGTGGACCTTGTAACCCTTATCGAGCAACAGTTTTGCCAGATACGCGCCGTCCTGGCCGGTGATCCCTGTGATCAGTGCACTTTTTGTCATTCTTGTCGTACTCGCGTCTCCCAGTCGGACAGGATCGCCCGCAGGGATTGTTGTGTTGTGATGTCAGGCGTCCATCCTGTGGTCTGGGCGAGCTTGGCATGGCTGCCACAAACGCGACGCTGATCCGCGCGACGAAGACGCGCCGGATCCTGAATCAGTTGCATATCGACCTGAGCGAGGTCCCCCAGTTGTTCGATCAAACTGCGAATGCTCTGCTCGCGCCCCGAGCAAATGTTGTAGACCTGCCCCGGCGTGCCTTTTTCCAGTAACGCCAGGTAGGCCGACACCACGTCGCCCACATCGAGGAAGTCGCGGGTGACATCGATGTCGCCGACTTCCAGTTGTGGTGCTTGCAGGCCTTGCTTGATCCGGCTGATCTGCCGCGCGGCGCTGGCGATGACGAAGCTGTCCTTCTGCCCGGTACCGATGTGGTTGAACGGGCGGGCGACCAGCACCGGCCAGCTTTCGCTCAAACCCCATTGCAGGCTCAAGAACTCCGCCGACAGTTTGCTCACCGCATAAGGATTGCGCGGGCAGGGCGGTTGGAGTTCGGTGATGGGCAAATCTGTTTCGTTGACCTGGCCATAGACATCACCGGAGCTGACATACAGGAAGGTACCGTTGAAGCCGCGGGCCTTGAGGGCTTGAAGCAGGTTGAGGGTGCCCAGCAGGTTGATGTTCAGCGTGCGCGCCGGATCACGGAAGGCTTCGGGAACGAAGGTCTGGCCGGCCAGGTGAATGACCGCATCGGGCATCTCCGGCCATAGGCCTTCAAGGCTTTCTGGCTGTGCGAGATCGTACCGGGAAGGGGCAGGCAGCAGGTCCCATTCCGAGGCGTCAGTCTTCAGACGAGATTGGATGTGTTGCCCCACGAATCCACTCAGACCCGTCACGAACAGACGCTTTTTCAAGCAACGAAACCCCTTGATCATAAAACTTCGCCATTCCCTACAAGCTTGACGGAAATGCCTGACAGACCGGGTGGATTACTGGGTCGAAAGACAGGCGAAGTTCGTTGTTGTGGTTGTTTGGTCGCCAATCTGTGCCAATTGTGCAGCAATTTCAACAGCTCTCAGCGTGACTGGTCAGTTCTCGTTTTTGCCGTCCTATTTATTCTCGCCGGACGGTTCACGAACCCTTAATGGATGTGTTTAGAATGCCCCTCGTCACGATCGCCCGGGGTTCGGCAGGGTTGTCTGAAACTCCGCGAAACCTGACCACTAAAACAAGAACGTAGACGGGCACGAAGACGATGGACGAGGGCGGGCAAACGCCGACTCGATCCGTGGTTTCGCCGTCATAGAGTGAGGCTGCCGGGATGGCGGCCTCATCGTGGAATGCCATGAATTTCATTCTTTACTCGGACGTCAACGACAGCTCCATCAGCCAGAGCCTCGGTCGTCCCGAATACAGTTATTACTTCGTGCTCAAGGCTTATCGCCCGGTGCTCGAAAGCCTGGGGCGGGTGCATGTGGTGTCCTCCACCGCCGAGGTCGACCCCCTCTACAGGCAACTGCTTGCCGCCGGCGAAGACAGCCTGTTCCTGTCCTTCACCCCGCCGCAGAAAACCCCGAACGACCTTGAATGCCCGACGATCTGCGTGGTGGCCTGGGAGTTCGATTCGATTCCCGATGAGCAGTGGGACAACGATCCACGGCAGGACTGGACCCACATGCTGGCGCGCCAGGGCCGGGTGATCACGCTCTCCAGTCATACCGCCCGGGCGATCCGTCGGGCCATGGGCGAAGACTTTCCGGTGTTGGTCTTGCCGACTCCGTTGTGGGAAAACTTCGCGGCCATCCGTAGCCGACATACCAGTGTACCGGTCAATGCCGGTTCGACCCTCGACATCAAGGGCTGCATCTTCGATACCCGCACGCTCGAACTGTCCGCCGACTCGCTGATTCCACCGCCGTTGACCCCGGAGCAGCAGGCCGAACTCGATGCCTTGCGGCCGCCGCCGCTGACCCTGAGACGTCGCTTCGTCATCGCCAGGCACTACCTGCGCCTGTGGGTGCTGGACCTGGGCAAGGCGCAACAGGTACCGGTCCATCGCACACATTTTCTGAGCCAGTGGTACTGGGAAGGGATTCGCGATCTGCTGTCCGCTCCGGCTCACTCCAGGCTCGCAAAATACCTCCCGGCCATTGCCGGTCCGCAGTCGGTGCCGGTCCATGTACCGGCACCGGTGGACCTGCCGGACACGACGGAACAGGTTCAAACACAGGTCGATGGCGTGGTCTACGTCACCGTGTTCAACCCCAAGGACGGGCGCAAGAACTGGCATCAACTGATCAGCGCATTTTGCTGGGCATTCCGGGAAACCGAGGACGCCACGCTGGTGCTGAAGATTACCCAGAGCGATCTGTCGTCCTACTACGCCGAGCTGATGACCTTGCTGGCGCAGCTGTCGCCGTTCGCCTGTCGGGTGGTGGTGATGCACGGTTACCTGGACGATCCGCAATATGCCCGGCTCTATGAGGCGGCGAGTTATTACGTCAACGCCTCGCGCTGCGAGGGCCTGTGCCTGCCGCTGATGGAGTTCATGGCCAGCGGCAAACCGGTGATCGCCCCGGACCACACGGCCATGGAGGATTACATCGATGAGCGCGTGGCGTTTGTGGTCAAGTCCAGCGAAGAGCTGACCGTCTGGCCCCAGGACACCCGCATCATCTACCGTACCCTGCGTTATCGACCGGACTGGGGGTCGTTGAAAACGGCCTACGAAAACAGCTACCGGATCGCCAGGGAACAGCCGCTGGAGTACCAGCGCATGTCTCACGCCGCGGTCGGGCGCATGCACGATTACTGCGCCTTCGCCCCGGTGCAACAGCGCCTGGCGGACTTTTTCGAGCTGGCGCCGCACGTGCTGCCGGCAACGGCCGTGACGGATAACGCCTCATGCTGATCATCATTCATTCGGAAACCAACCAGCGCACCATTGCCCAGAACCTGGGCCGTTCGGAGTACAGCTACTACTTCGTGCTCAAGGAGTATCGGCCGGTGCTGGAGCGACTGGGTCGGGTGGTGGAAGTCAGCGACCCGCAAACCGAAGTCGATGCCCTGTACCTCGACTGCCTGGCCCGTGGCGAAGATTGCGTGTTCCTGTCGTTCTCGCCGCCCCATCGCACGCCTGTGCATTTCGCCTGTCCGACCCTGGCGGTGTTTGCCTGGGAATTCAGCACCATTCCCAACGAACCGTTCGCCGGCGAGCCGCGTAATGACTGGCGCACCGTGTTGCGTGCGTGCGGTGCGGCAATCACCCATTCCAGCTACACCGTCAATGCCGTGCGCGAAGCCATGGGCGCCGACTATCCGATCGTCGCGGTACCGGCGCCGGTGTGGGATCGCTTTGCCGAACGTGGTGCGCAATTGCAGCGTCAGCCATTGGCCTGCCAGGTGCGCTTGAAGATCAAAGGTTTGCTGGCCGACAGTCGTCAACTTGATCTGCGAGCCTTTGGGCCTGCGCATTTGCGTGCCGGCAAGGGCATCGACTTTCAGGCGCCCGTCCGTGAACAAGAGCTGGTGCTCGACGGTGTGATCTACACGTCGGTGTTCAACCCCGGCGACGGGCGCAAGAATTGGGAAGACATGCTCAGTGCCTTCTGCGTGACTTTCCGCGAAGTAGAAGACGCAACGCTGGTGCTCAAACTGACGCATCACGATGCCGAAGAAGCGCTGACCGATATCCTTCACCATTTGTACAAAAACCAGTCCTATCGCTGCCGCATCGTGCTGATTTACGGCTACCTCGCGGATGCGGACTACGAGCGTCTGGTGCAAGCAACCAGCTACGTGGTGAACACTTCTTACGGCGAGGGCCAGTGCCTGCCACTGATGGAATTCATGTCGTGCGGCAAACCGGCGGTGGCACCGCGCACCACGGCGATGATCGATTACCTGGACGCCGACAATGCTTTCCTCATCGACTCCACGGATGAGCTGACGGCCTGGCCCCATGACCCGCGCAAGGCGTTTCGCACCCTGCGTTACATCACCAGTTGGGCCTCGTTATGCACGGCCTATCGGGCCAGCTATGACGTGGCCCGGGACGACCCGCAACGCTATGCAAGGATGTCCACCCACGCGGTGGCCAGCCTGCAGAACTTCTGCAGCCAGGCAACCGCTGAACAGCGACTGAAAGGATTTTTGGCCCGGCTGTTCGAACCCTGCACTGCGTCCGCCGTGGAAACCCCCGAGGCATGATCCGCGCATTGATGAGTTGGCTGCGTCCGGCGACAAAACCCGAACCGGTGCCTGTGCCGGCACCGGTGGCGCAAGGCAGCGTGTCGCCGCGAGATGTCGGCTTGCACGACGCCATGCTCGACGGCTGGTTTTCGGGCGACAGCGGTGAACTGCTCAAGGGCTTTGCCATCACCGCGAACGACACCTTGCTGGATGTCGGTTGCGGCGAAGGCGTTGCGACGTTGTTTGCGGTGCGTCAGGGCGCGTCGGTGATTTTTACCGACAGTGAACACGACAAGGTCCGTGACCTGGCCCGGCAAGTGGAAGTGCAGACGGACAAGCCAGGACTGGGGCTGGTCAGCAATAGCCTGCCGTTGCCGCTGGCCGATGGTTGCGCGAGCAAAGTGGTGTGCATGGAAGTGCTCGAACACATCGACCGGCCCGAGCCGTTCATGGCCGAGCTGGTGCGCATGGGTCGTCCCGGTGCGCAGTATCTGCTCAGCGTGCCGGCACCGGTGGGCGAGCACTTGCAGCAGGGTATCGCGCCGGCCAGCTATTTCCAGTCACCCAATCACGTACAGATTTTTACCCCGGAACGCTTCGCCGCGCTGGTGGAGGGCGCCAGTCTGGTGATCGAACATCGCCAGGCCACCGGGTTTTTCTGGGTGATGGGCATGATCTTCTTCTGGGCCAGCGAGCGCGCGGCCGGGCGCGACCTGGGCGGCGCGGTGCGGGATCGGATTCAGGCGCCGTATCCGCCGCTGATGGAGAGCTGGGCGAAAACCTGGCAAGACCTGCTGGCGCAACCTGATGGCCTGGCGATCAAGCAGATGCTCGATCAGTTCATGCCCAAGAGCCAGGTGATCATTGCGCGCAAACCCATGACGAGCGGCTCAAAAGCCGGGACGCTGCCATGAGCAGTCGACGGATCCTCGATATCGAGTTGTTGCGCGGGATCGCCGTGCTTGGCGTGGTGGTGCATCACCTGCAAAGCGTGCCGTTTCCGGGGGGGCTGCCGGGCTTCGAGTCGGGCATGGACTACGGGCAACTCTGGTGGGGCGTGGATCTGTTTTTCGTCATCTCGGGGTTTGTGATTGCCCGTGGCCTGATTCCGCTGCTGCGTGGATGCCGGACACCGCAGGCCTTTTGGCAGGAAACCCGCGATTTCTGGGTTCGCCGGGCCTTTCGTCTGTTGCCATCCGCCTGGTTGTGGTTGCTGCTGATGTTGTCGGGTGCGCTGTTGTTCAACCAGTCGGGCGCCTTTGGCACGGTGCAGGCCAATCTGCAGGCGACGCTGGCTGGCTTTCTGCAGTTTGCCAATTTTCGGTTTGCCGAAAGTTTCATGAATTTCGAATACGGCGCCAGCTTCGTTTACTGGAGCCTGTCCCTTGAAGAACAGTTCTACCTGCTGCTGCCGTTACTGATCCTCGCTTGCCGCAAGCGCTTGATATGGGTGTTGCTGGCCTTGGTTGCCGTGCAGCTGTTTACCTGGCGCTCGGCCTTGTTGATGAGCATCAGGACCGACGCCCTGGCACTGGGCGTGTTGCTGGCGATGTGGAGCTCAAGGCCGAGTTATCTGGTTTGGGAGCCGCGGTTGTTGAGCCGCCGTTGGGCAGGCCCGTTGATGCTGATCGGTGTGGCGGCGGTGTTGAGCGTGATGGCGAGTCCACCGTTCAATCTGGCGAGTTACCGGACGGGAGCACTTGCCTTGCTGTGCGCGGTGCTGGTGTGGATCGCTTCCTACAATCGCGATTACCTGCTGCCCAAGGGCAAGCTCAAACAACTACTGGTGTGGTTGGGCGCCCGGTCCTATGGCATCTACCTGATTCACATCCCGGCGTTTTTTGCCGTGCGCGAAGGCTTGTTTCGTTTCGCGCCCGGCGGTTCGCAGGACGTGGCGACGCAGCCGGCACTGGCGCTGTTTTGCGCCCTGCCCCTGATCGTGCTGCTGAGCGAACTCAACTACCGATTCATCGAGCTACCCATGCGCAACCGGGGTGCCCGTCTGGTGCAACGCTTGCGTGCGTCCCGATCAGCCCTTCCATCCTCTGGAGCCACCTCATGCTGAGCCTTTTGAAGAAACTCACGGCGGGCACGCCCGCTGCCGCGCAGCCGCTGACGCCAGCACCATCGGTATCCGACAAGGTCGACCCGTACATGCTCGGTCTGCACGACGCGATGCTCAGTGGCTGGTTCAACCAGCAAACCGGCGAGCTGTTCACAGGTTTCCCGGTCAGCCCCGAGGACACGCTGTTGGACGTGGGCTGCGGCGACGGGGGCAACGTGCATTTTTGCGGCATGCGCGGCGCGAAGATCATCATTGCCGACATTGACGCGGCCAAGGTCGAAGCAACTCGTCAGCGCCTGAGCGACACGCCGGCGCGGGGCGTCGAGTGCCACGTCACGGACTGCAACCCGCTGCCGATTGCCGACGCGACCGCGACCCGGGTGGTGTCCACCGAAGTCATCGAACACGTCGACGATCCGGCGCAGTTCCTTGCCGAACTGGTGCGGGTCGGCAAGCCCGGGGCACTGTATTTGCTCAGTGTTCCGCACCCGAGTTCCGAAGACCTGCAAAAAGACATCGCCGCGCCTGAGTATTTCCAGAAGCCCAACCACATTCGCATCATCAGCGAAGAGCAGTTCAAGTCGATGGTCAGCGACGCTGGCCTGGAAGTCATCAGTCACAGCCAGTACGGGTTCTATTGGTCGATGTGGATGCTGTTGTTCTGGGAAGCCAAGGTCGATTTCAGCAACGCCGACCACCCGTTGCTCAACCATTGGGCCGACACCTGGCAGGCCGTTCTGTCCTCGCCACGGGGCGCGCAGATCAAACGGGCGCTGGACGCGGTCGTGGCGAAAAGTCAGGTGATCATTGCTCGCAAGCCGATGGCTGAGTAGGCTGCCGGGAATTCGTAATAGATCAATTGTGGCGAGGGAGCTTGCTCCCGCTGGGCTGCGAAGCAGCCCCTCATTTCATCAGACACACCACATTGGCTGCATTTTCGACTGCTGCGCAGCCGAGCGGGAGCAAGCTCCCTCGCCACAGAGGATGAGGGTTCATTGTGTTTTTCATTCGTCTGTCGGCCTTGCTTGCCGCATTGCTGTTGCTCAGCGGTTGCGAGCGACCGGACGCGCCACCGCTCGATCAGCAACTCTATGTCTGGCAGCGCCAATGGACGTCGGCCCATGACGCCGCGCTGCGCGACAGCCGCGCCGACTTCTCGAGCTTGCGCGTGCTGGCCTTGCAGGCATTTCCGCAGGCCGGTTGGAGCCGGGCGCGGATCGATCCGGCGCGGCTCAAGCGTGATGGTCGACCGCTGATTGCGGTGATTCGTCTGGATGGCCAGCTCAAGGGGCTGGATCAGGACGAGGTCACGGCGCAAATCCAGCAAGTGCTCAGTGATTGGCAAGGGCAGGGGCTGGTCCTCTCCGGTGTGGAAATCGACCACGATGCGGGTAACGCCCGGCTACCGGCCTACCGCGAATTTCTCACGCATTTGCGCGCCGACCTGCCGGCTTCCTTGCCGCTGAGCATCACCGCGTTGCCGGCCTGGCTCGACAGCCCTGAGTTGCCGGCGCTGCTGGCGACGGTCGACAGCAGCGTCTTGCAGGTGCATGCGGTGAGCGATCCACGGCGTGGGCTGTTCGACCCGGATCAGGCCCGACAGTGGGCCAAGGCCTGGAGCCGTATCACCTCGAAACCGTTTTATCTGGCGCTGCCGGCTTATGGCGTGGCGCTGTTGCCGGGGGCCGGTGGCGCGCCGGTTGTGGAAAGCGAAGTGCCCATCGAGCGGGGTGGCAAACGCCGGGAGTTGATGGCGGATCCACTGCAACTGAGCAAGCTCGGTGCCGAGTTGCGCGCCGATCCGCCGGCCCATCTGGCCGGGCTGATCTGGTTTCGCCTGCCCCTGGCCAATGATCGCCGGGCCTGGAGCCTGACGACGCTGGTTGCTGTGGCGCGTGGCGATACGCTCGACAGTCGCGTGGGGCTGAAGCTCTCGGCGCAGGACGGCCTCTACGACATCAGCGTCAGCAACCAAGGCAACCTTGACAGTGCCTGGCCCGAACGCCTGACGTTGGCGGTGCGGGGCTGCGAGGGTGCCGATGCGCTGGCCGGTTATGCGTTGCAACAGCGCCCGGATCTGCTTACCTTCACCCGCCTGCGCGACGGTCGAATCCCGGCCGGCGGGCAGCGCGCCATCGGTTGGGCACGCTGCGCAAATATTGATCAAGGAGGTTCGAATGTTCACCCGTAACTGGCCCCGCCATGTGCTTTGCCTGAGCCTCAGCCTGCCGTTGGGTTCGGTGCTGGCCTGCGGGCCGGACTTCCCCATGCGCCTGCTGGACAACCGTGACCAGTCGCTGGCGGAACTGCCGGAAGGCAACTTCAACCTTGAGATCAACCGCCTCGGGCATGCCATCGCGGGACTGAAAAATGTCACCGCAGCCACCAACATTCCCGGGGACGGTTATGGCGATGCGCCCGATTACACCGGTCAGCGCGACACCGCCGAACAGGCCGGTTTGACGCCCGAGCAACAAGCGCGGGTGAAACAGCTGCGCAGCCTGACCGATGCCCGTCAGGTAGAAGAGCAAGGCGCGAATCTGCCGACCGAGTTCACGTTCTATCTGGCTGGCGCGGTGGCGTTCAACGCCGGTGACCATGGTTTGGCCGCCGAATACTTTCAGAAAGTGCTGGCGCTGCCGGCGGATCAACGCCCGTTGCGCAGCACCTGGGCGGCTTATTCGTTGGGGCGGGCACTGTTCGCCATGAGTTCAGAAGCGGGTGCCGGCCCGGACCTGCTGGCTCAATCTCGAAAGGCCTTCGAGCAGACTCGTCAGTTGAGCATTGACGGCTTCAGCGACCCGTTGGAACTGGGTGTCGCCAGCCTCGGCGAAGAAGCGCGAGTGGCTCGCACCGCTGGCGACTGGAACAACGCCATCCAACTCTACGCCACGCAGAACCTCCACGGTTCGGCGGTGGGTTACACCTCGCTGAAGCTGTTGATGGCCGATCTGGCGGCGATGCCTGACGATCAACTGGCCGAGGTGCTCAAGGGCAAAGCGGTGCAGCAACTGGTGACGGCGTCGTTGATCAGTCGACTGGGCTGGTCATTCGGTGATCAACCGCCGAACGAACAGAAACTGATCAAACTGCTGCAAACCAGCACCCGTGGCAGTCTCGATAACGCAGATCGCCTGGCGGCAATGAATTATCAACAGGGCGATTACGCCAGCGCCAAAGCCTTCCTCGAACAGGCCGGTGACGGCGGCCTCGCGTGGTGGCTGCGGGCGAAACTGGCGTTGCGTGATGGCGACAAAAACGCTGCCGCGGCGGCCTATGCCAAGGCCGCCCAGGCCTTCCCGCAGAACGAATCCTGGGGCGAACGACGGACTCCGGACTGGGATTACGAAACGCTCCAGCCCAAGTGCCGGGTCGAGGGTGAAAGCGCGATCCTGGCCCTGCAACGCGGGGATTATCTGCAAGCCTTCGATCAACTCTATCGCAGCCAAGGCATCTACTGGTTCGACGCGGCTACGGTTGCCGAGCGGGTGCTGACCCTCGATGAGCTCAAGCAGTACGTCGACACTCAGGTGCCGGCACCGCCAGCGCTCAGCCAGCAGGATCGCGACAATTATGTGCCGTTGCCAGTGGCCGCGAGCCTGCGCAATCTGCTGGGGCGGCGCCTGTTGCGTGAAGGGCGTTATGACGAAGCACCGGCTTACTTCGACAACGTCGATCTGCAGAACAAGGCCAAGGCGTATGGACAGTTGCGTCAGGAGGCGGACGCTGCCTGGTGGCCGACCAAACGTGCCGCGGCGTTGTTCAATGCGGCTTTGACGGCACGCCAATGGGGAATGGAGATTCTTGGCTACGAGATGGCACCGGATTACGCCACGTTCGGCGGTAATTACAGCCTTGAGAGCCGCGAGCTCGAGGTCGGTCCGTTAGTGGCTGAAGATGAAGTCCAGCGTCAGCAAGCCAGCGCCGCTCAACCCGATCAGCGCTATCACTATCGTTATATCGCAACGGCTTTGGCCAGTCGTGCTGCCGATAATCTGCCTCATACCAGCCAGGCTTTTGCGGCAGTGTTGTGTGCGGCGGCGGGGTGGAACACCAGCCTTGAAGAGGAAAGTGCCTTCTATCAACGGTATGTAAAAGAAGGGCCGTACGTGGATTGGGCGGTGAACTTCGGTCACCAATGCCCTTATCCCGACTTTCAGAACGCCAGCAAACGTTATGTAACCCAGGCCACCGATGCTACGCGTTCGATGTTGCGGCCTTACAAGAAGCCGGTGCAGGTAGGCGCTATTGTGGCGATCACGGCGGCGGCGTTGCTGCTGATCAGTCGCCGTCGTCGTAAAGCGCGGTAACGCTCAAGCCTGTTGCACAAAGGTCAGCCGCACCGCGAAGCCGATCAGCAGGCTGCCGAACAACCACTGCTGTACCCGCTGGGCCGATGGACTGCGTTGCAGCCAACGGCCCAGTGCGGCGCCGACCAGCGCATAAGCACTGTCGAACAACAACCCGACGCCGACCAGCATCATGCCCAGCGTTGCAAATTGCCCGAGTACTGGTCCGGCGTGAGGCTCAATGAACTGCGGCAGCAGCACCGAGCAGAACAACAGTGCCTTGGGGTTGAGCAGGTTGGTTAGCAAACCGCGGTGGATCGCCTCGCGCCAATGCGGTTTTTCAGTCGTGGCGCCTGCACCGTTCAAGCTCGGCAGCATCGTGGTGCGCAGGCACTGAATGCCGATCCACAGCAGGTACGCGGCCCCGGCCAGGCGCACCACATCAAAAGTCCAGGGGGCCGTCTTGAACAACGCCGCCAAACCCAACGCCGCCAAGGCCACATGACAACCGCGTGCCACGCCCAGCCCCAACGCCGTGGCCAGCGCCGCGCCTTTGCCCTGACGCGCGCCGGTCTGCAACAGCAGAATCATATCCGGGCCGGGCAATAGGTAAACCACTGTCAACGCCACGAAAAACAGCCAGAGTTCTGCCACGTTGCACCCCGTTCGTTGTCGATTTGGTGAGGTCAGTCTACGGCCGAGGGGCAGGGCAGGTGGTTGCGTAGTCAGCTTCTAAAGCTTAAATATTTGGCATAACCTGCCACTTTGTGATGATCGAACAGTCAGGATCTGCCAAGCCATGAAACTGGACGCCTACGACCGCAAGATTCTCGCGGCACTGCAACGGGACGGACGCCTGAGCAACGTGCAATTGGCCGACGAGATCGGCCTGTCCGCCTCGCCCTGTTTGCGTCGAGTACGGATGCTGGAAGAGGCGGGCGTGATTCGCGGCTATCAGGCCAATCTGGATCGGGATGAAGTGGGCCTTGGGCTGACGGTGTTTGTCGGGGTCAAGGTCGAACGGCATAACGATGAACAGGCCGAAGCCTTTCGCCTGGCCGTGACGACATTGCCTGAGGTGATTTCGGCGTTCCTGGTGTCAGGGGAGTCTGATTTTCTGTTGCAAGTGGTGGTGCCGGATTTACGCGCCTATGACCGGTTTCTCACCGGGCGACTGCTGAAATTGCCGGGTGTGAGCGACATTCGCAGCAACTTTGCGATTCACACGGTGAAGACGCCAGGGGCACTGCCGTTGGAGCATTTGCCGCTTTAGACCGAGTCGACTGCATCGCGAGCAGGCTCGCTCCCACATTGGTTTTGTGAACGCCACAGATCAAATGTGGGAGCGAGCCTGCTCGCGATAGCGGTAGTTCAGTCTCCATCGACCTCCAGGCTTACATCTGCGTCGCCATCCCCTCCACATCCATTGCCGCTTGGCGCAGGGCTTCGGAGCGGGTCGGGTGGGGATGACAGGTCAGGGCGATGTCTTCAGCCGAGGCGCTGAATTCCATGGCCACGCAATATTCGCCAATCATTTCGCTGACGCTCGGGCCCACAAGGTGCACGCCGAGGACTTCGTCGGTGCGTTCATCGGCCAGTACCTTGGCGAAGCCTTCAGTCTCGTGGTTGATCTTCGCCCGGCTGTTGGCGGTGAAGGGGAACTTGCCGACTTTGTAGGCGCGACCTTCGGCCTTGAGTTGTTCTTCGGTCTTGCCGACGCTGGCCAGCTCCGGCTTGGTGTAGATCACGCTGGGAATCAAGTCGTAATTGACCTCGCCGGCCTTGCCGACGATCTGCTCGATGCAGGCCATGGCTTCGTCTTCGGCCTTGTGGGCGAGCATCGGCCCCGATGTGACGTCACCGATCACCCAGACGCCCGTGGCTTCCGTGCGGTGGCCCTTATTGGTGAGCATGCCGCGTTTATCCGTGGCGAGACCGACGTTTTCCAGTCCCAGGCCTTGGGTATAAGGACGACGACCAATAGCCACCAGCACGTAATCGGCTTCAAGCAACTCGGCGGTGCCACCCGCGGCTGGTTCGACGCTGAGCTGAACACCGCTCGTCGACGTCGTGGCGCTGGTGACTTTCGAACTCAACTTGAAGTTGATGCCTTGCTTGCTCAATGAACGCTGAAGGGTCTTGCCCGCCTCGCCATCCACCCCGGGGCAGATCCGGTCGAGAAATTCGACCACCGTCACCTGAGCGCCCAGGCGCCGCCATACCGAGCCCAGCTCCAGGCCGATCACTCCGGCACCGATCACCACCAGGTGCTTCGGCACTTCGCCCAGCGACAACGCGCCCGTGGAGTCGAGGATGCGTTTGTTGTCGATGTCGACGCCCGGCAGGGGAGTGGGTTCGGAACCGGTGGCGATGATGATGTCTTTGGCACTCAGCTGGGTCTTGCCACCGTGGCTGTCGGTCACCGTGACCTTGCCCGGCCCGTCGATGTGGCCCCACCCCTTGATCCAGTCGACCTTGTTTTTGCGAAACAGAAACTCGATGCCCTTGGTCAGCCCGGTGACGCTTTCATCCTTCTGTTTCATCATCTGAGCCAGGTTGAGCACAGGTTTTACCTCAATCCCGAGGTTGGCGAATTCCGCCCCCATGGCCGCGTCGTAGAGTTCGGAGGCATGCAGCAGGGCTTTGGACGGCATGCAGCCGACATTCAGGCAGGTCCCGCCCAGAGTGGCGCGGCCTTCCACGCACGCGGCTTTCAAACCCAGCTGGCCGGCGCGGATCGCTGCGTTATAACCGCCGGGGCCTGCGCCCAGAATCACGACGTCATAGGTGCTCATAGTGGTACTCCTGGTGAAAGGGTGCAGGATCGATAAAAGTAGTCTTCGAAAAAATTACGAACGTAATATGTGCGTTTTGAGCCATTTCGGTCAAGGCTTCAGCTTGGCGACAGGTTTAGCGCTTTTAGATAGAACGATTCAGGACGAAAATTTCACCATTTTCGTTATATCGTAACGAATTGTGATGTGAGCAATGACTGGGGTGGTATGCAAGTCGATCTCGATGGCGATGGAGCACAGATAGCAGGGCTGCCGCGCTTTCAGCAGGCGGTCGTTCAAGGACGTCGATTGCGCCAATGGGCAATCGGTTTGGGTGCCTTGGCGGCGGCAGGGCTGGTGTTGGCGTTTTTTGTCGGCCTGTTTGCACCGCAGTCGCTCTGGCCAGCGTTATTGGTCAATCAGAGCGCCGGTTTGCTGGTGCTGGTCGCCGGTTTGCAATCGGCCTGGTGGGTGACGCAGTGGCGTGCACGGGTGATGAATCCAGCGGTGTTGGTGCCGGTGGCTGTGGCCGAGGACGTCGTTGCCGCCGAAGGCTGGTACGAGCGGTTGCTGGAGCGCATCAGTCAGCGTTGGCTGCGCTTGCTGGGGCAGATCGGTGCACCGACGCTCTGGCTTGGCGGCTGGGCGTTGTTGACGTTGTACAGCATCGAGCAAGTCTGGAGCCTGGCCCTGCCGCCCGCTATGTTGGGAAGCGCGGCTAGTGTCGGCGCCGCGCTGTCGTTGCTGCTGGCGTTCGGTTTGTTGGTGCTGGAGCGGCAACTGGCCCAGGAAAACGTCGCCCAATGGCCCGAGGCCGGGTCGTTGGCGCAGCTGACGCGGGTTGCAATTATTGGCCTGGTGCTCAGCGCCCTGTGTTTATTGTTCGGCAGTGAAACGTCAGTCTGGCCAGTGCGTCTGGCGGTGCTGATCGGCTTGTTGCCGGGGCTGGTCGCCGTTGAGCTGTTGCTGCGCGCCGTGTTGTCGCTGTTCAGTCCTCGTCGTGAACAACTGGAACCGGCCTTGCTGGCGCGAAGCTTTGTCGCCGACATGCTGCGCTGGCCGCCGCAACCCCTGCTCGCATTGCAGCACGAAATACACAATCGCTTCGGTATCGATCTGCGGCAGATCTGGGCCTTCACCTACATGCGCCGCGCTTTTTTGCCGGTGCTTGCGGTGGTGGCGACCGTCGGTTGGTCGCTCACCGGTATTCATGAAATACCGCTACAAGGGCGGGGCATCTACGAACGTTTCGGCAAACCGGTGGAAGTGTTCGGCCCCGGTTTGCGCACCGGTTTGCCGTGGCCGCTGGGCCGGGTGCTGAGCGTCGAAAACGGTGTGGTCCACGAGTTGGCCACCAGCGTGGGCGAAACGTCGGCCCCGGTCGAGGCCGAACCTGCCGACGGCCCGGCACCGGCGATTGCCAATCGCTTGTGGGACGCCAGCCATGTGAATGACAAATCCCAGGTCATTGCCAGCAGCCGTGCCGACAAACAGAGCTTCCAGATCGTCAACATGGACGTGCGCTTCGTCTATCGCATTGGTCTGAGCGATCAGGCGGCGCTGGCCGCGACGTATAACAGCGCCGACGTGCCGACGCTGATCCGCAGCACCGCCAGCCGAATTCTGGTTCATGACTTCGCCTCAAGAACCCTCGACGGTTTGCTCGGCGAGGACAGGGTAGGGCTCGCCGAAGAGATCGGTCGCGCCGTGCAGGCGGACCTGCAAAAACTCGACAGCGGCGTGGAAATTCTCGCCACGGTGGTCGAGGCCATTCACCCGCCAGCGGGGGCGGCTAACGCTTATCACGGCGTGCAAGCGGCGCAGATTGGCGCCCAGGCATTGATCTCCCGCGAGCGCGGTGCAGCGGCGGAGGCGACCAACCAAGCGCAATTACAGGCCAGTATCGCTCGTGATCAAGCCACGGCCAGTGCTCATGAAATCAACTCGGCCGCTCAGGCCGCCGACCTGAAATTTGCCGCCGAGCGAAAGGCTTATTCCAGCGCCGGCCAAGCCTTCGTGCTAGAGCAATACCTCAGCCAACTGACCCAGGGTTTGGCCAACGCCAAGCTGCTGGTTCTCGATCATCGTCTGGGTGGCAGCAGCAATGCGCCGACCATCGACCTACGTACATTCACGCTGCCGGCTGACCTTGCGCCGCCGCGTAATACCGCTCAGCCAGGAGCCGCCCATTGAGCCAGTCGACGCCTACTCACGATCACGATGACCACGCCGGCCACGATCACGGCCATGGCGGGCATCACCACGGTCATCATCACCACCACCACGGTGATCCACACGAAGCTGGCCCATTCCCGTGGCGGCGGATGGGCTGGGCAGCGCTGCTGGTGGCGTTTGCCATTGCGGCGGCGAGCCTGGTGCAAGTGCGCTCGGGAGAGGCCACGGTGATTACGCGCTTCGGCAATCCATCGCGGGTGTTGCTGGAGCCGGGTCTTGGCTGGCGCTGGCCAGCACCGTTCGAGGCGGCGATCCCGGTGGATCTGCGGCTGCGTACCACCTCCAGCGGTTTGCAGGATGTGGGCACGCGCGATGGTCTGCGCATCATCGTGCAAGCCTACGTGGCCTGGCAGGTGCAGGGTGATCCGGACAACGTGCAACGCTTCATGCGCGCCGTACAGAACCAGCCGGACGAAGCGGCGCGGCAGATTCGTACCTTTGTCGGCTCGGCGCTGGAAACCACCGCCAGCAGTTTCGATCTGGCCAATCTGGTGAACACCGACGCCAACCAAGTGCACATCGCCGACTTCGAAGCACAGCTGCGTCAGCAGATCGATCAGCAGTTGCTCACCACCTATGGCGTGCGAGTGTTGCAAGTCGGCATTGAGCGTTTGACCCTGCCGTCGGTGACACTCACCGCGACCGTCGATCGTATGCGCGCCGAGCGTGAAACAATCGCCACTGAACGCACGGCCATTGGTAAACGGGAAGCCGCGCAAATTCGCTCCGCGGCCGAGCGTGATGCGCGAATCGTGCAAGCCGATGCGACGGTGAAAGCCGCGGACATCGAAGCCCAATCCCGCGTCGAAGCCGCGCAGATTTACGGCCGGGCCTACGCCGGTTCACCGCAGCTCTACAATTTGCTGCGGTCCCTCGACACCTTGGGCACCATCGTCACGCCGGGCACTAAATTGATTTTACGTACCGATGCCGCGCCGTTCCGGGTATTGGTTGACGGCCCGCCGACCCTCGATAACAAGTCCGGGTCGCAGCCATGAGTTTGGTTCCACGTGGAACAAATGAGTTGAGCAGCTCCTGGATTCAGGCCGGGCGCTTGGCTTTTCTGGCGCTTTACGCCGTGACTGTGCTGGCTGCGTTGGCATGGGCATTTTCCAATGTGCGGCAAATCGACCCGCAAAATCGTGCCGTGGTGTTGCACTTCGGCGCGCTGGATCGCATTCAAAATGCCGGGTTGCTGTTGGCATGGCCGCGCCCGTTTGAGCAGGTGATCTTGTTGCCGGCAGCGGATCGAGTGATTGAGCGTCGGGTGGAAAATCTTCTACGCACCGATGCCGCGTTGCAGGCTGATCGAGTGGCGAGCTTCGCCACGCCCATCAGCGATGCACTCGCTGGCTCCGGTTATCTGCTGACCGGGGATGCGGGCGTGGTGCAGCTGGATGTGCGGGTGTTCTACAAAGTCACCGAACCCTATGCCTTCGTTCTTCAGGGCGAGCATGTGCTGCCGGCGCTGGATCGGCTGGTCACGCGCAGTGCCGTGGCGCTCACCGCTGCGCGAGATCTGGACACCATTCTGGTGGCTCGACCAGAACTGATCGGCACCGACAATCAGGCCGCCGAACGTCGCGAACGCCTACGTGGCGACATGGTGCGAGGCATCAATCAACGCCTGGCCGAACTGACGGCGACCGGGCAGGGCTTGGGTATCGAAGTGGCGCGGGTCGATGTGCAGTCGAGTTTGCCCGGCCCGGCGGTGAGCGCTTTCAACGCCGTGTTAACCGCCAGCCAGCAGGCCGACAAAGCCGTGGCCAACGCGCGCACGGAAGCCGAGAAACTGACTCAGAGTGCCAACGAACAAGCCGACCGCACGCTGCAAGTGGCTCATGCCCAGGCCAGCGAACGATTGGCAAAAGCCTCTGCCGACACCGCCACGGTACTGAGTTTGGCCAAGACGCAACAGCAGGGCACCGACCCGCAGATGCTGCTGCGTATTTACCGTGAGCGGATGCCGAAGATTCTCGGGCAGGCCGGCTCGGTGACGACGGTCGATCCGAAAGACGATTCGCGCCTGATCATCCAGGGAGCTGCGCAATGACTGCCCATACCGCCGCCGCGCCGAGCATGTTGTCCTCGGCTGAACAACGTAGCGCCGCGCGCCAGTTGACTCTGGCGATGCTTGCACTTGGGTTGCTTGCGCTGGGCCTGATCTGGCGCTGGTTGTCGCCGGAGCAGACCGGGGTCAGCCAATTGCTGCTGGGTTTTGCCTCCTTGCTGGTCGCCGTGCCGGTGATGCGCTCGGCGTGGTACAGCCTGCGTTATCCGAGCCTGCACGGGATCACCGATCAGTTGATCGCCCTGGCCATGCTCGGCGCCTGGGCCACAGGCGATCTGCTCACCGCGGCGCTGCTGCCGATCATCATGATCTTCGGCCATGTGCTGGAGGAGCGCAGTGTGATCGGTTCCCAGGAAGCGATTCATGCCCTCGGCAAACTGACGCGCAGCCATGCGCGCAAGATTCAGGCTGACGGCTCCGTCGTCGAAGTCGACAACGGCACACTCAAGGCCGGCGACCTCGTAGAGGTGCGTGCCGGTGATCGCGTGCCGGCCGATGGCCGGGTATTGTCCGGCCAGGCGAGCCTCGACACCGCATCGATCACCGGTGAGTCGGTGCCAATAGAGGCCGTTGTGGGCATGCCGGTGTTCGGCGGGGCGATCAACCTCGATGGCCTGCTGCGCATTGAAGTGACCCGCACGGGGCACGAATCGACGCTGGGTAAAGTCATCGCGCTGATGCAAAGTGCCGAACGTTCCAAGCCACCCATCACACGTTTGCTCGAACGCTATGCCGGCAGCTACATGGTGCTGGTGTTGCTGCTGGCTGCCGTGACCTGGTTCGTCACCAACGATGCCCAGGCGATGCTCGCGGTGTTGGTGGCCGCTTGTCCTTGCGCGCTGGTGTTATCGGCGCCGGCCACGGCCATTGCCGGGGTGGCGGTGGCGGCCCGGCACGGGATTCTGATTCGCAGCTCGGCGTTCCTCGAAGAGTTGGCTGACCTGACGTCGTTGGTGGTCGACAAGACCGGAACCCTGACCTTCGGCACCTTGCGTCTGCAATCGATCGACAGTCCGCTGGAGGATCGCAGTCACGTACTGAAACTCGCCGCCAGCCTTGGTTCCGCCAGTAGCCACCCGGTCAGCCGCGCGTTGGCCGGGTTGGTCACGCAGGAACACTTTCTGCTGCTCTCCGACATTCATGAGCGTCAGGGGCTGGGCGTCGTGGCGATGACCGAGCAGGGCGAGGCGGCCCTCGGTCGTCCGGAGCTGTTCGCGCAATTGGGCATCGCCACTTCAACTGTTCCCGAACACGATGGCCCGATTGCCGGGCTGGCACTCGACGGCGAATTTCTCGCCTGGCTGTTGCTCGCCGACAGCGTCAAACCCGAGGCGCGGTTTGCCCTGAGCGAGTTGCGAGAACTGGGCCTGGGTCGTCAGTTGTTGCTCACCGGGGATCGACAAAGCGTGGCACACACGCTGGCCCGGGATGTGGGGATCAGTGATGTCGAAGCCCAGGCCTTGCCCGAGGACAAACTCAATCGCGTGTTGAAAGAGATCGGCAGCGGTTTCCGGCCGATGGTCGTGGGAGACGGCATCAACGATTCCCTGGCGCTCAAGGCCGGTGTGGTCGGCGTGGCGATGGGGGCGGGCGGCGCGGACATCGCGCTGGCTTCGGCCGATATCGTACTGATCGGCAGCGACCTGCGCCGGCTCGGAACCTGCGTGCGCTTGAGTCGCCAATGTCGGCAAACCTTGCAGGTGAACGTGATTATCGGTCTGGGCTGGACGCTGGCCATCGTCGCGTTCGCCGCATTTGGCTGGCTCGGCGCGGCAGGGGCGATGATTGCTGCCCTGTTGCATAACTTGAGCACGCTATTAGTGCTCGGTAATGCCGGGCGTTTGCTACGCTTTCAGGAACCCCTACTCAAGCTTAAGGATGAGGTGTGAGCATCTACAACTGTTCAGGACTGTGTGCCGGATTTGTAGTCATCTAGGGTAAGGCGGTCATTTTCAATGATCGCCCGTGGGATGGTTTCAGTGTTGCAGGCAACATCGGGAATAGAAAAAGGCTGTTAATTCGATAGCCTGCTATTTTTCAAGGATGGTCTACCCTCAGATTTGACGTCTGAAACAAGGGGGACTTTTCATGCTCGCGCAACTTCCACCGGCCTTACAGAATCTGCAATTACCGCTTCGCTTGCGGCTCTGGGACGGCCATGAGTTCAATCTGGGGCCGACGCCCAGCGTCACCATTGTGGTCAAGGACCCGCATATGGTTACCCAGTTCACCCATCCAAGCCTCGACGCGTTGGGGGCGGCGTTTGTCGAAGGCAGGCTGGAGCTTGAAGGCTCCATCAGCGAGGTGATTCGTGTCTGCGATGAATGGAGTCAGGCGCTGATCAACGAGGACGACGATGAGCAACCGGTGCGCTCGGTTCACGACAAGGAAACCGACGCCAAAGCCATCTCCTACCACTACGACCTCTCCAACGCGTTTTATCAGCTGTGGCTCGACAGCGACATGGCGTATTCCTGCGCCTACTTCGAGACCGGCAGTGAAACCCTCGAGCAAGCTCAGCAAGCCAAGTTTCGCCACCTGTGCCGCAAGTTGCGGTTGCAGCCAGGCGAGTATCTGCTGGATATCGGTTGCGGCTGGGGCGGGTTGGCGCGGTATGCGGCTCGGGAGTTCGGCGCGAAGGTGTTCGGGATCACGCTCAGTAAAGAGCAATTGGATTTGGCTCGTGAGCGGGTGAAAGCCGAAGGCCTGGAGGATCAGATCGAACTGCAACTGCTCGATTACCGCGATCTGCCTCAGGACGGGCGCTTCGACAAGGTGGTCAGCGTCGGCATGTTCGAACACGTCGGCCACGCGAACCTGGCCGAGTACTGCAAAACCTTGTTCGGCGCGGTGAAAGAGGGCGGCCTGGTGATGAACCACGGGATCACCGCCAAACACATCGACGGTCGTCCGGTTGGGCGCGGTGCCGGTGAGTTCATCGAGAAGTACGTGTTCCCCAACGGCGAGCTGCCGCACCTGTCGATGATCTCGGCCGAGATCAGCGACGCGGGGCTGGAGATCGTCGACGTCGAGAGTTTGCGCCTGCATTACGCGCGGACCCTGGACCACTGGAGCGAACGCCTGGAGGACAATCTGGAAGCGGCCGGCAAACTGGTGCCGGAGCAGGCGCTACGGATCTGGCGGTTGTACCTGGCAGGGTGCGCCTATGCCTTCGCCAGAGGCTGGATCAACCTGCATCAAATCCTCGCGGTGAAACCCCATCCCGATGGCAGCCATGAACTGCCGTGGACTCGCGACGACATCTACAACTAGAGAATCGGTGAAATAAGCCGGGCGATTCGCATGCCGACCTGTTGCAGGCGGCGGGTTTCCCGGCCTTCTTCTTTGGCGATTTCGTGAGCCTGGGCGAAGTCGTTGTTGAGCATCTGTTCCACTTCGGCGGCAAACCCGCTGTCGACCGTCAGTAACATCACTTCGAAATTCAGCCGGAACGAACGGTTGTCCATGTTGGCGCTGCCGATGGCGCTGATCTCGTCGTCGATCAGCACCACTTTCTGATGCAGGAAGCCGGGTTGGTAACGGAACACGCGCACTCCGGCACGCACCGCTTCGAAGGCGTACAGACTGGAAGCGGCGTAGACGATCCGGTGATCCGGTCGCGACGGCAACAGGATCCGTACATCCACACCGCGTAACACTGCCAGTCGCAACGCAGCGAATACGGCTTCGTCGGGGATGAAGTAAGGGCTGGTGATCCACACTCGCTCCGTCGCCGCATGGATGGCTTCGACGAAGAACAGCGAACAGGTTTCGTAGGAATCCGCCGGACCGCTGGCCAGCAACTGGCAGAGCACGCCGTCGTCCGGGTAAACGTCCGGCAGGATCAGCGGGGGGAGCGAGCGGGCTGCCCAGAACCAGTCTTCGGCAAAGGACTCCTGCATGCTGGCCACCACCGGCCCACGCACTTGCACGTGAGTATCTCGCCACGGTGCCAGAGGCGGTTTCTCGCCCATGTATTCGTCGCCGACGTTGAGCCCGCCGACAAAACCGACAATCCCGTCGACCACCACTATTTTGCGGTGGTTGCGGAAATTGACCTGAAAGCGGTTGAGCCAGCCGCTGCGGGTGGCGAAGGCTTTGACCTCGATGCCGGCATCGCGCAACGTTTGCACGTAACTGTGGGGCAGGGAGTGGCTGCCAATGCGATCGTAGAGCAGGTAAATCGCCACGCCCTCGGCTGCTTTCTTTGTCAGCAGGGTGTGCAGGCGTTGGCCGAGTCGGTCGTCGTGGATGATGAAAAACTGGATCAGCACCGCTTCCCTGGCGTTGCTGATGGCGTCGAAAATCGCATCGAAGGTGGCTTGGCCATCGATCAGCAAGCGCACGTCATTATTCGCCAGACACGGCATGCGCCCCAGCTGAGGCATCGCCCGCAAAGACGCGTAAGCGCTGGAGGCGCGAGCAGCCAGTGCCTCTTCTACCCAGGGGCGCCAGTTCAGTTCGGAGATGGCCTTGCGCATTTCCTCGTTGGCTTGCCGCCGTGCCTTGATATAGCCATCGAAGGTACTGCGGCCGAAGACCAGATAAGGGATAAGCGTGAGGTAGGGAATGAACAGCAGTGACAGAGCCCAGGCGATCGAGCCTTGGGCGGTCCGAACGGTCAATACGGCATGGATGGCGGCGATCAAGCCCAGTGTGTGCAACAGTGCGATCAGATAACCGAAAACATGCGGTCCGAAATAATCCATGGGGCAGCCTTGCTCCTGAAGATTCAATGCTTAACAGACCATGTTCCGGGCAGAATGTCGCTATTTAATTGGCCCATGAACCGAAGCCCGTGGCTGACGTCTAACGGCCACTAATGATCAGGAGTTACTCGATGAACGTTCGTCTGCTGGGTTTGGCCATGGCGCTTGGTTTGGCACTTCCTGTGGCCGCTCAGGCGCAAATGCTGCAACCGGGTTTATGGGAATTGACCTCAAGCAACATGAAGGTCGATGACCAGAACCTGCCCGATCTTCAACTGATTCTCGGCCAGATACAGAGTCAGATGACCCCTGAACAGCGCGCGCAGCTGGAGAAGCAGGGCATCACCATGGGTGGCAAAGGGATTCGGTCCTGCCTGACTCCTGAGCAGGTGAAGAGCGACAACATTCCATTGACGGACCCACAATCGGGCTGCAAGCAGGAAATCACCGAGCGTACCGGCAACCAGTGGAAATTCCGTTTCAGTTGTCCGAAAGCGCAAGGTGCGGGTGTCGCCACGTTCCTCAGCGATCGTGAGTTCACCACCAAGGTCAATGGCACCTTCAACGCCACCGGCATTCAGCAGAAGGGTAGCCTCGATACTCGTGCTGTGTGGTTGGGTCAGGATTGCGGGACTGTGAAGCCAAGGGCCTAAAGGCTTCGCGGGCAAGCCTCCGTTCCTTCGGAATGTTGATGACCCGTAGGAACGAGGCTTGCCCGCGAAGGCGTCCGCTCAGGCACTTTCAGTCTTTGGCGGATTCAACAATTCACACACCGCCTCAATCCCTTGCGCCCCAAAATCCTCTCCACTGCAGCTGCGCATACTGACAACCCCCCCGTCCTTTTCCTTCTTCCCCACCACCAACAGATACGGTATCTAAACGTGCGTTAGCGCATGAACCGCAGGGGTAATCCCTGACAGCTGTCGTATAGACGATTGGCGTGCCAGGCAATTTGCCCCGATACGATCGTGGTGCTGACGCTGTGGCGAAAGCGATGCTGGACGAAAGGCGTCCAGCCGCATTGCGAAAGGATCGGTTGAGTGGAAACGGCAACGCCATCGGGCTCGGGTTTGATCAACACCAGGTCGGCCCAATAGCCTTCACGCAGGTAGCCACGGTCGGGGATGGCAAACAGATCGGCGACCCGGTGACTGGTTTTGGCCACGAGGGTGGTGATCGACAAGACCTCATCGACTACCAGTTCCAGCAGCGCGGGCAGGGCGTGTTGCACCAGTGGCAAACCGGATGGTGCCTGGCTGTAGGGTCGCTGTTTTTCAGCCCAGGTGTGAGACGCGTGATCGCTGCCGATCACGTCCAGTCGATTGCTCGACAGTGCTTTGCGCAAGGCGTCTCGGTCGGCCTGGGTCTTGATCGCCGGGTTGCGTTTGATCAGGTTGCCGAGGCTCGGGTAGTCACGGTTGTCGAACAGCAAGTGGTGCAGACAAACCTCGGCGCTTCTTGTCGGCCAGTGCGGCGAGGGTCAGGGTGGCCGGGGAGGTGTTGGGCATGTCCATGAAACTGGTGATGCCGCCGGCCACCGCCGCTCGAGATTCGCTATGAAAGCTGCCCTTGTCCGGTGCTCCGGGGTCACGGAAATGCACTTGGTCATCGATCATGCCCGGCAACAGCCATTGGCCGTCGGCGTCGAGTTCCACGGCGGCCGTTTCACCTTCGATGCTGCTGGCGATCTTGACGATACGTCCGTGGTTCACCAATAAATCGCCATCGAATTCTCGACCTTCGTTCACCAGCCGGGCGTTGCGAATCAGCACGCTGCTCATGGTCAGAACTCGTTCTGAAGGGCTTTGTAGCCACGGACTAAATCAACGTTGGTGCGTGCCACGTCTTCGGAAAACTCCGAGGCGCTGACGCTCACCGGTGGGAACTGCGACAGGTCAGTGTTGGGACCGATGCGCGTGGTGGAGGGCACGTAGAAGGCTTCAGGCAAGTCACGACCATCGACCACCGAGTTGTGCCGCACCACGCAGCCGTCACCAACCGCGCAGTTGAACAGCACGCTGTTGAAACCGATGAACACGCGATTGCCGACGGTGCAGGGGCCATGGACGATGGAGCGGTGGGCGATGGAGCTGTACTCGCCGATGGTCACCGCCGCGCCAGACTTGGAGTGGATCACCACGCCATCCTGGATGTTCGAATTGGCGCCGATGGTGATCGGCTCCATCTCGCCCGAGTCATCCACTTCGTCGGCGCGAATCACCGCGTAGGGGCCGACGAAGACGTTCTCGCCAATCACCACTTTGCCGCAGATGATTGCGGTTTTATCTACATACGCGGACTCCGCAATCAACGGCAGATCGCCTGAGGGATTCTTGCGGATCATGGCTTGCTCAACGCGTCGTACAAGGTGTTGAGGTTGTATTCGAACAGCCCGGTGAAGGTGCTGGCCGGGCCGGCTGCTGCGAGGGCATCGGAGTACAACGTGCCGCCGATATGCGCGCCGCTTTCATCCGCGATTTGCTTGAGCAGGCGTGCGTCTTTGATGTTCTCCATGAACACCGCTTTGACCTTGGCCTGACGGATCTGAGTGATCAGCGCAGCGACCTCGGCGGCCGAAGGTTCGCGTTCTGTGGACAGACCTTGAGGCGCCATGAAGTCGATGCCGTAAGCCTGACCGAGATAGCCGAAGGCGTCATGGGAGGTCACGATTTTGCGATTACCCGGCGGAAGCGAACCCAGCTTGGCTTTGGCCTCGGCGAGCAGGGCGTAGATCTTTTTCAGGTAGGCCTGGCTGTTGTGTTCGTAGTCGGCTTTATTGGCAGGGTCGGCGGCGATCAGCGCTTTGGTGATGTTGCTGATGTACAACTCGGTGTTCGCCAGGTTGTGCCAGGCGTGTGGGTCCGGGATGGTTTCGCCATCTTCATCCAGCGAGCGCGGAATAACACCATGGCTGGCGCTGATTACCGGAGCTTTGGTCTCGGTGCTGGTCACCAGACGGTCCAGCCATGGCTCGAAACCCAGTCCGTTCTTGATGATCAGCCTGGCCTTGAGCAATGCCTTCGCATCGTCCGGAGTCGGCTCGTAGGTGTGGGCATCGGCGTCCGGGCCGACCATGTTGGTGATCTGAATATGATCGCCGCCAACCTGATGAGTCATGTCGGCGAGGATGCTGAAGCTGGTGACTACCTGGAGTTTTTCCGCGGCAGACAACGACATCGACAGCATCAAACTGAACAGCACGAGTAAAGCGCGCATCGGGTAACACCTCATTGGGATGTGAGCAAAGGCGGGCGGCGCAGCAAACCGTGCACCGGACCGAACACCACGGACAGCAGATACAAACCACCAGCCACCAGCACGATCGCCGGGCCGCTGGGCAGCGAGTAGTAGAACGACAGCAATAATCCGAACCAGACCGAGAGACAGCCGAGCAGCGCAGCGATGCCCATCAGTACCGGCAAGCGGCGACTCCAGAAGCGAGAAGCGGCGGCCGGCAACATCATCAAGCCGACCACCATCAGCGCGCCGATGGCCTGGAAGCCAATCACCAGGTTCAGCACCACCAGGGTCAGAAATACCCCGTGAGCCAGTGGCCCGAGGCGGCTGACGGTTTGTAGAAAGAGCGGGTCGAGGGTGTCCAGCAACAATGGTTTGTAGATGAGGAGCATGGCGATCAGGCTGAAGCCCGAGACCCAAAGCATGCCGGTCAACGTCGGACCATCTACCGCCAGCGCCGAGCCAAACAGCAGGTGCAACAGGTCCAGCCGCTTGCCGGCGATGCCGAGGATCAACACGCCGCTAGCCAGCGATATCGGGTAGATCGCGGCCAGGCTGGCGTCTTCCCGCAGGCCAGTACGGCGGGTGATCCAGGCGGCCAGGCCGGCCATGCTCAGGCCGGCACCGAGGCCGCCGATGGTCAGCGCGGGCAGGCTCAATCCGGCGAACCAGAAGCCCAATGCGGCACCTGGCAAGATGCCGTGAGCCACCGCGTCGCCGATCAGGCTCATGCGCCGCAGGATCAGAAACACCCCAAGCGGGGCGGTGCTGCATGCCAGAACCAAGCCACCGAGCAGTGCCCGGCGCATGAACACGAACTCGTGGAACGGTTGCCAAAGCTGAGCGGCAGCGATCATCAGGCCACCTGCGTCTGGTGTTGTTGGCGAATCAGATCGGTGCTCGGGCCGAGGACGCAGCCGCTGCTTTTGATCGATAGGGCTTGTGGGATGTGTTGGCGCACGGCCGCCAGGTCATGACACACCACGACCAGGGTTCGGCCGTCGGCATGCCAGGCGTGGATGTGTTTCCAGAGCAGCGCCTGACCAAGCTCGTCGAGGGCGGCGTGGGGTTCGTCGAGCAGCAGCAAGGGCGCTTCGGCGAGGCTTAGCCGGGCGAGCAGGGCGCGCTGCAATTCGCCTCCGGAGAGGGCCATCAATGGGCGATGCTCCAAGCCTGTCAGACACCAGTCTTCCAGCGCAGACTTGAGGCGCCGGCTGCGTATCTCCGGAGCTTGTTTGCTGCCCCAGAACCCGGCAGCCACCAACTCTTGCAGACTGATGGGGAATTGCCGGTCCAGGTGTTGTTGCTGAGGCAGGAACGAAAGGCCGCCTTTGCGTGGAACATCAATGATGACTTTTCCGGTCAGAGGCTTTTGCAGACCGGCGATGACTTTTAGCAGGCTGCTTTTACCCGAACCGTTGGCACCGATGACGGCGGTCAGACTTCCTTTGGGTAATTGGAAATCCACCGACGGAGTGAGCGGTTGACCGGGAGCTCCCCAGCGCAAGGCTTGGCATTGGATCATGCGGCCTCCCAATTCCAGCGACTTTCAGCGACAGCATCGTGGGCATGAAGACTTTCGGCGTGAACGACTCGCACATGAAAGGCGTTGATGCCCGGGGAGCGTTTCAGGGCCAGATTCAAGCGTCGGGCGGCGTCTTCGCAGAACATCAGGTTCTGACCGTTGGCGAGGGCGAAAGCTTGTTCGTCGGCGCGTTTCACGGCGGTTTGCACAGCGGTGCCGAGGGCCGCTTCCGCGTCGTTGATCGCGGCGATCAGCGGCAGGTCATCCAGATAGTCGTGCAGACGCAGCTGCAATTGCGCGTTGCTGCGTTGGCTATGCGGCGTCGCGACGATGCCTTTCGTGGAGCCGAGCCAAGCCAGAACGTCTGCGTGTTGCAATGGTTGATTGGCGAAGTCATCAACGAATTGCTGCTGAATCAACTGCCTCGAAAGTGCTGCTGAGCACGGGCAGGTTGAGGAATAAGGAACGTCGATTTTAAGTTCCACGTGGAACATCTTGTTTTTCAAACGCGCTTCGATGCTCACCGGATAAGTTTTCCAACCGGCCAACGGACTGACGAGTGCGGGTCTTTTGAGCAGCAGATCGGTATGAATTTTTAGGTAAGCGTTGTGGGAAAGTCCTTCATGAGTCTCTAGAAAACTCTGCAAGACTCGCCGCAACAACGCGGGTGAAAGGTTTTCCTGCTCAAGCATTTCCAACGCCAGATACAGCCGCGACATATGAATGCCGCGCGCCTCTCCATCGTCGAGGCTAACACCAGCGTCGGCCTTTGCACTCAGTCGCTGGCCATCGAATGAAACAGGAAGAGCAATGCCGCACATGCCCACCCAATCGAGTGGCAGGGCTTGGCGTGAGGCCTGCGCGGCGATATCCGGCAGAGTCAGCGCATTCATGAGCAGGTCCATCGTGGGAGTTGATTTGGCATGTTATATTATAACAATCAAATCGACGATGCCTTTTTCGTGAACGAGCTTTCATCATGCACAGACGTCACTTGCTCAACCTGATTCTGGCCAGCGCGGCCTTCGCTTTACCCTTTGGTGCGTCGGCCACGCAAATTCGCAATGCACGACTGTGGCGTTCCGACGACAAGCTGCGACTGGTGTTCGATCTGAGCGGGCCGGTGCAGTACAAGACGTTTTCCCTGAGTGCTCCAGAGCGGCTGATCATCGATCTGAGTGGCGCCAACCTAAGTGGCGACTTCAGTCAGTTGGTGCTCAGCAACACGGTGATTCGCGCGATCCGTTCCGGACATTTCGGCCAGGGCGATACGCGGATCGTCCTCGACCTCAGCGGCCCGGTGCAACTCAACAGTTTCCTGCTGCCGCCGCAGGATGGGCAGGGGCATCGATTGGTGCTCGATCTGAAGACTGCTACGCCGCTACAGATCGCAGCGGCGCCGGCGGAGAAACGCGAACCCGTCACCGACAAGTCTCACCCCAAGCGCGACATCGTCGTGGTGGTCGACCCTGGTCATGGCGGCAAAGACCCGGGCGCGGTCGGTGCCAAAGGTGAGCGGGAAAAAGACGTGGTGCTCTCGATCGCCCAATTGCTGGCCAAGCGGCTGAAGCGCGAGAAGGGCTTCGACGTGAAACTGGTGCGCAACGACGACTTCTTCGTCCCGCTACGCAAACGGGTGGAGATCGCCCGCAAGCACAATGCCGACATGTTCATCTCGGTTCATGCGGACGCGGCGCCGCGTCTCACCGCTTCAGGTGCGTCGGTGTACTGCCTGTCCGAAGGCGGCGCGACCTCGGCCACGGCGCGCTTCATGGCGCAACGGGAGAACGGTGCGGACCTGTTGGGCGCCACCAGCTTGCTCAATCTCAAGGACAAGGATCCGATGCTCGCCGGGGTGATTCTCGACATGTCGATGAACGCCACTATCGCCGCCAGTTTGCAACTGGGCAGCACCGTGCTCGGCAGCCTGGCGGGCATCACCACGCTGCATCAGAAGCGCGTGGAACAAGCGGGATTCGCTGTATTGAAGTCGCCGGATGTGCCGTCGATTCTGGTGGAAACCGGCTTCATCTCAAACGCCCGCGACAGTCAGCGACTGGTGACTGCCCGCCATCAGCAAGCCGTGGCAGATGGTTTGTTCGAAGGTTTGCAGCGCTATTTTCAGAAGAACCCACCGATGAACAGCTACATCGCCTGGCAGCAGGAACAGAAAAAAACGCAGGCCTAGCAGCCGGTCATCCGGCTACACGTGAACTTGCCACTGCTGCCGCCGGAGCTGGAGAACCGATTGATGGTTGTCCAGCCAACCCGGCGGTTGTAGCCGACCCACGCTTCGCCATCGGACGCGATGCCGGTAAAGAACGTCAGTTGCCCGTAACGGCTATTGGTTTGCGCCCAATAGCGTTTACCGGCCACTTCAAAGCCGCGCAAGTAGATCGTGCTACCGACGGTGTTAACGCTGTAGGCATTGCCGTCGGCATCCACGCAGGCCAGCAGATTGGCGCTGCGGGTGCATTTGGCCAGGCTGGGGATTTGTCCCCAGGCATCGACCGCGATCAGTAGCGAAAGACTCAACAGCGAGAGTCTCAGGGCGTTTCCCATGGCATTTGTCAAGGGGCGGACGGGTTAAAGCATCGTGCCCTTTGTCTTGGTGAGCAAGAGGGGAGTGGCTAGATTGCATTGTTATACTATAGCTTAAATTAAGCCCGACATTGCGACCGGGCATCCCTGTGAGGAATACCTGATGCCCAATCGTCTCCCCGTGACCGTCCTGTCGGGCTTTCTCGGCGCCGGAAAAAGTACACTGCTTAATTACGTACTACGTAATCGCGATAATTTGCGGGTCGCGGTGATCGTCAACGACATGAGCGAGATCAATATCGATGGCAGTGAAGTTCAGCGTGATGTCAGCCTGAACCGTGCCGAAGAAAAACTCGTGGAAATGAGCAACGGCTGCATTTGCTGCACCTTGAGGGAAGATTTGCTCGAAGAGGTCAGCAAACTCGCCAAGGACGGTCGTTTCGATTATCTGTTGATCGAATCCACGGGCATCTCAGAGCCGCTTCCCGTGGCGGAAACCTTCACGTTTCGCGATGAAGCAGGGCAGAGCCTGGCCGACATTGCGCGGCTCGACACCATGGTCACCGTGGTCGACGGCATGAACTTCCTGCTCGACTATCAGGCCGCCGAAAGCCTCGCTTCCCGTGGCGAAACCCTGGGCGAGGAGGACGAACGCTCGATCACCGACCTGTTGATCGAGCAAATCGAGTTCGCTGACGTGATCCTGATCAGCAAGATCGATTTGATCAGCAGCAGCGAACGCCAGGAGTTGATCGCGATCCTTGAACGGCTCAATGCCCAGGCGGAAATCATTCCGATGGTCATGGGCGAAGTGCCGCTCAGGAAAATCCTCAACACCGGCCGCTTCGACTTCGAAAAGGCCGCTCAGGCGCCAGGATGGTTACAGGAATTGCGCGGTGAACACGTGCCGGAAACCGAGGAATACGGTATCGCCTCCACGGCTTATCGGGCGCGGCGACCGTTTCATCCGCAGCGCTTCTTCAGCTTCATTGACCGTCCGTGGGTGAACGGCAAACTGCTGCGTTCCAAGGGCTTTTTCTGGCTGGCCAGCAAACACATGGATGCCGGCAGCTGGTCCCAGGCCGGCGGCTTGATGCGCCACGGCTTTGCCGGGCGCTGGTGGCGTTTCGTGCCGAAAAATCAGTGGCCGCAAGACGAAGAAAGCACCGCCGGGATCATGGAAAACTGGACGGCCGCCACCGGCGATTGCCGTCAGGAACTGGTGTTTATCGGCCAGAACATCGACTTTGCGCAACTCACCGCCGAACTCGATAACTGTCTGCTGACGGATGCTGAAATGGCCTTGGGTGTCGAGGGCTGGCGGTTGCTGCCTGATCCGTTCGGCCCTTGGCATGAAGAGGCGGCTGCCTGATGTTGGCGCCCAGTCTGAAGCGGCGATCGGTCATTGGTCAGGTTCAAGGTGATACGCCCAAAGCGCTGACCGGGATTCTGGATGACGGCGTAAACCTCGGCCTCTGGCAACGCCAACTGCCGGCACACATTGCCGATTTCGGTCGCTTGCTGTTGTCCCTGAACGAACCGCTGGCCGAGTCGCTTTCCCTGGAAATGCCCAGTGAGGACGCCGAACCCAATCTCCACGGTTTAGCCTCAGGCTTCAGCGATCTGGAAGGCTACGAAGGCTTCATCTCCGACGTTTCCTGGCTGGTCAGCGCTTTCGCCTGCCTATTGGGCGCCCAGCGCATCGGCCTGCGCCTGCGGGTTCTGGACAAAGCCATGTGCCCGCGTTTCCACGTCGATCATGTGCCGGTGCGGTTGATCACCACCTACGCAGGTATTGGCAGCCAGTGGCTGAAGGAAGGGGCGATGGATCGCCGGCAATTAGGCAAACCGGACGCCGAACCGCAGGACGACTCGCTGATCCAGCAGATCGCCAGTGGCGAAGTGGCGCTGCTCAAAGGAGAGAAGTGGCACGGCAACGAAGGCTTCGGTCTGATCCACCGCTCACCGCAGCCGGCACCGGGCGAGCGCCGTTTGATCCTGACCCTCGACTGGTTGAGCTAGCTGCTCAAGGTTTGAGCCAGGTTCCCTGGCTCTGGGCTTCGCAAAACGGTTTCAAATACGCCGCGTCGGTAGCCACGCCGTAATAGTGAATATCCTGCCGGTAAGGCATATTGGCGACTTGAGCGTTGTTGCACACCCCGAATGCGCCAGTGGGGCATTGGTCGACGTACTGCACCTCGACTTTCTGTCCGGGAAGGTTCGGCTTGCAGAATCCGTCGGCGAACAGTTTTTCCGGGATGTTACGGTTTTGCTGGCAAACCTTCACGTCGAGCCGCTCAGCCGTACTGTGCACCACGCAGGCCTGGGCCAGCGCTTCGCCCGATGTGAGCGCCAGAAGCAACGACCATCCCATCAACCGCATCCTTTACCTCCTCAGAAAACCTCGACCATGTTGCAGAACATTCCGACCCACGTCATTGCCGGCCCGCTGGGTGCCGGCAAGACCAGCCTGATCAAGCACCTGCTGGCGCAACGGCCGGCCGGTGAGCGCTGGGCGGTGCTGATCAACGAGTTCGGCCAGATCGGCCTGGATGCTGCGCTGTTGACTCAGGACGCCGATGGTATCGCACTGGGGGAAGTGGCCGGGGGCTGTTTGTGTTGCGTCAATGGTGCGCCGTTTCAGATCGGCCTCGGGCGGTTGCTGCGCAAGGCACGACCGGATCGACTGTTCATTGAGCCTTCCGGGCTGGGGCATCCGGCGCAGTTGCTCAAGCAATTAAGTGAGGCTCCATGGCGAGGCGTCCTGGCGGTGCAACCCTGTGTGCTGGTGCTGGATGCCCAGGCGCTCGCGGCCGGAAAACCGCTGCCTGCGGCGCAACAGCACGCGCTGGACAGTGCCGGGTTGCTGTTGCTGAACAAGGCAGAAAGCCTCGACGACAGTGATCGCCAGCGAATCGCCGCACAGTTGCCGACGCGTCCTTTGTATTGGACGCAGCAAGCTGTCTTGCCGTTGAGCGAGTTACCGGGCCTCAAGGCTCAGGCTGTGGCAGGTTTGGATAACTTCATCGTGCCCAAGGGATTGTCGCAGATGCCGGCCATCTGGACCGACCCCACGTTGCCGATTTGCTTGAGTCAGGCGCAAGAGGGCGGCTGGAGCATCGGCTGGCGCTGGCATCCGGGTCAGATATTCGATGCCGTACTAATCGGGAAGTGGCTTGAGCGCCTTGAGTGGCGGCGGGCGAAGCTGGTTATCCACAGTGTCGAGGGGTGGATATCGGCCAACGCATTGGATAACTCGTTACTGGATTGGCAACCCAGCGAATGGCGTCGGGATTCGCGTATCGAGCTGATTTTCAGTGAGCCGCAGGCTGTTGAAGTGCTGCAGGAAGGTCTGGCGGGATGCAGGGTTCAAGCGAACTAGCTGGTTTTTTGCACCGCCTGTGCAGGCCTCTTCACGAGCAAGCCCCACAGGGGGCTTGGGAGGCACGCAAGTTGTGCAGCACAACAGATCAAATGTGGGAGCGGGCTTGCTCGCGAATGGATTTAGCTGACGACAACTACTTCAAGGCCGCCACTTGGTGTGTTCTTGCCGCCACTGGCTCAACTCAATCACCTCGGCGCTGGGCTTCGCGATATCGACCACTGGCGGTGTATCGTCGAACGGCATCGGGTAGGGCGCGAGCTCGATCTGTGCGCTATGGGCGCCGAACTGGGTGATGGTGCCGGTGTGGCGGGTTTCGCCGGTCACGGTGAACTCAAAGTCATACACACGGGCCAGGCGCCGACGGCCGTTGGCATCTTTAATGAATGCGATCTTTTTCAAGGCTACGTTGCCGTCCAGCAACTCGATCCGTAGCTTGGCGCAATGCTGCTGAACCCGCTCCAGCGCACGTTCGCGCAAGCCGTGGTTGTGCCACAACCACGCGCCACCGGAGGCGAGCAGCATCAGCACGAAGATATTTCCGAGGGTCAGCATCAACAGGGTGCTCCAACAATATAGTGCCAGCTTAACTGCGTCTCTGGTCTGTCGTACAGGCTGCGTTTAGTCGCATACTGCGCGGCTCGAATTTCAATCGGTTTACGGAAAACTCACCGCATGAAACGTACGCCCCATCTGCTCGCCATCCAGTCCCACGTGGTGTTCGGCCACGCTGGCAACAGCGCCGCGGTTTTCCCGATGCAGCGGGTCGGGGTGAACGTCTGGCCGCTCAATACCGTGCAGTTCTCCAACCACACGCAATATGGCCAGTGGGCCGGGGAAGTGTTGTCCCCGCATCAGATTCCGGAACTGGTGGAAGGGATTGCGGCGATTGGCGAATTGGGCAACTGCGACGCCGTGTTGTCCGGCTACCTCGGCAGCGCGGCCCAGGGCCGGGCGATTCTGGTGGGGGTGGAGCGAATCAAATCGATCAATCCCAAAGCCTTATACCTCTGCGATCCGGTGATGGGCCATCCAGAGAAGGGGTGCAGCGTTCCAGCCGAAGTCAGCGATTTTCTGCTGGAAGAGGCGGCGGCGATGGCCGACTTCATGTGCCCGAACCAGCTGGAGCTGAACAGCTTCTCGGGGCGCAAGGCGCAGTCGTTGTTCGATTGCCTGGCCATGGCGCGGGCGCTATTGGCGCGCGGTCCGAAGGCGGTGCTGGTCAAGCATCTCGACTATCCCGGCAAACTGGCGGATGGCTTCGAGATGTTACTGGTGACCGCTGAAGGCAGCTGGCACTTGCGTCGGCCGCTGCTGGCGTTTCCGCGTCAGCCGGTGGGCGTTGGGGATCTGACTTCCGGGCTGTTCCTGGCGCGCGTGCTGCTGGGTGACAGTCTGGTGAGTGCCTTTGAATTCACCGCAGCGGCGGTGCATGAAGTGCTGCTGGAAACCCAGGCTTGCGCCAGCTATGAGCTGGAACTGGTGCGGGCGCAGGACCGGATCGCCCATCCCCGGGTGCGGTTCGAGGCGACTGCGATCAGCCTCTGATCCGCGTTGGCCCCATTCGCGAGCAAGCCCGCTCCCAAAATAAATCTTCAGTGCACACATATTTTGTGTACGACAGAGAACCAGAGTGGGAGCGGGCTTGCTCGCGAAGACGATCTCATGAACACCATCAAACTGACGGAATAGCTCAGGCGTCGCCCTTGATTTCCTGATAGCGCTTTTCCAGTTCCTGACGAATCTGCCGACGCTGCTGGGCCTGCATGTACCGACGCTTGTCTTCGCTGTGCTGCGGTTGCAGCGGCGGGACGGCGGCCGGTTTGCGCTGGTCATCCACCGCGACCATGGTGAAGAAGCAGCTGTTGGTGTGGCGCACCGAGCGCTCGCGGATGTTCTCGGTCACGACCTTGATGCCGACCTCCATCGAGGTATTGCCGGTGTAGTTGACCGAGGCCAGAAAGGTCACCAGTTCGCCGACGTGAATCGGTTCGCGGAAGATCACCTGATCCACCGACAGGGTCACCACGTAGCGGCCGGCATACCGGCTGGCGCAGGCGTAGGCCACTTCATCGAGGTATTTGAGCAAGGTGCCGCCGTGGACATTGCCAGAGAAGTTGGCCATGTCGGGGGTCATCAATACCGTCATCGACAGCTGGGCGTTTCCGGGTTCCATAACGTACTCACGGGTTCAAGGCAGGGTTTCGGGGTTACACCTCTGCGGGTGCCTGGTCGGTGTTTTTCAAACCAACGTTATCGGGACGCCGGGCGGGCCGCCGCCGTCACGCCCGAATCGATCTGTTTCCATATATTGCACCGTCTTCCCGCCGGAAGTCGCGGTGTTACCCTTCAAAAGCCCACCCCAAGGAGCCACACACCGTGCATGCCATCAGTTTCATTCAGGATCTGGCAGTGATCATGTTGATCGCGGGTGTGGTGACCGTGCTCTTTCATCGTCTCAAACAACCGGTGGTGCTCGGTTATATCGTCGCCGGCTTCATCATCGGCCCGCACACGCCGCCCTTCGGCCTGATCCACGACGAAGAAACCATCAAGACCCTCGCCGAGCTCGGGGTGATTTTCCTGATGTTCTGCCTGGGGCTGGAGTTCAGCCTGCGAAAGCTGTTCAAGGTCGGCGCCACGGCGTTTATCGCGGCCTTTCTGGAAATCGTCCTGATGATCTGGATCGGCTACGAAATCGGCCGCTGGTTCGACTGGAATACCATGGACTCGCTGTTCCTCGGCGCGATCCTGGCGATTTCCTCGACCACCATCATCGTCAAGGCGCTCAACGATCTGAAGATGAAGAACGAGCGTTTTGCACAGCTGATCTTCGGCGTACTGATCGTCGAAGACATCCTTGGCATCGGCATCATCGCCTTGCTGTCGAGCATCGCGGTCAGCGGCACAGTCAGTTCCGGCGAAGTGTTTTCCACGGTCGGCAAGCTTTCACTGTTCATGATTGTCGCACTGGTCATCGGTATTCTGCTGGTGCCGCGACTACTGGCCTATGTGGCAAAATTCGAAAGCAACGAGATGTTGTTGATCACCGTGCTGGGCCTGTGTTTCGGCTTCTGCCTGCTGGTGGTCAAACTTGAATACAGCATGGTCCTCGGCGCGTTCCTGATCGGCGCGATCATGGCCGAATCGCGGCAACTGCTGAAAATCGAGCAGTTGATCGAGCCGGTTCGCGACCTGTTCAGTGCCATCTTCTTCGTCGCCATCGGCCTGATGCTCGACCCAATGATCCTGCTGCAATACGCCTGGCCGATTGCGGTAATCACTGTGGCCGTGGTGTTGGGCAAGATGCTGTCCTGCGGTCTTGGCGCGTTTATCGCCGGCAATGACGGACGCACCTCACTGCGCGTGGGGATGGGGCTTTCCCAGATTGGCGAATTTTCTTTCATCATCGCGGCGTTGGGCATGACGCTGCAGGTCACCAGCAACTTTCTCTATCCGGTAGCTGTGGCCGTCTCGGTGATCACCACGCTGCTGACGCCGTATCTGATACGCGCAGCCGATCCGCTGTCGCTCAAGCTTGCCGTGGTGATGCCGCAGCGTCTGGGCCGTGTGCTGGGGATGTATGGCGAATGGCTGCGCAGCATCCAGCCTCAAGGTGAGGGCGCGCTGTTGGCATCGATGATTCGACGGATTCTGTTGCAGGTAGGGGTCAATCTGGCGCTGGTGGTTGCGATCTTTTTATCGGGCGCCTTCTTCGCCGAGCGCATGTCCGTTTACCTGCAGGGCTGGATCAGCGACCCGAGCTGGCAGAAGGCGTTGATCTGGGGTGGGGCGTTGCTGCTGTCATTGCCGTTCCTGATCGCCGCCTATCGCAAACTCAAGGCGCTGTCGATGCTGCTGGCAGAGATGGGGGTGAAGCCCGAGATGGCCGGCCGCCACACTCAGCGAGTGCGTCGGGTGATCGCCGAAGTGATCCCGATCCTCTCGCTATTGGTGATTTTCCTGCTGCTGGCAGCCTTGTCGGCCAGTATTCTGCCGACCAACAAGTTGCTGGTGCTGATCGTCGTAGTCGCGGCCGCCGTGGTGGCACTGCTCTGGCGTTGGTTCATCCGTGTGCATACGCGGATGCAGGTGGCCTTGCTGGAAACGCTGGACAATCACAAGGATGCATCAGGCCACTGACGTTGCGCGTCTGTAGCTGCTGCCGAAGGCTGCGTTCGGCTGCGTAGCAGCCGCAAGTCAGGCGCTGAGGTGATTCAGGTTAACCGAGTGTCAGGGTTCACGACTGCTTCGCAGCCGAACGCAGGCTGCGCCAGCTGCTACAAAGTCGGGGTTAGGGCGGATCAGCTTTCCAGCCAGACGTCCCGCGCCCAGTGCCACACCGACTCCCAGGTTTCTTCGGCGATCAGCTCTTCTTCGGCCAACCACAGCACCACGGTGCCATCTTCTTCGACCAGGTAGTAATTGTCACCGTCCTGGCAGATCGGAATCATGCTGCGATCGACGCCAGCATCCCAGGCGTTGGCGGCAACGTCCGGCAGATAGGTGTGGGATTGCGGGTCGGTGACGGTCACCGGCTCCAGGCTGCCGTAGACCACGTCGCTGACGGTCAGCAGGAACTCTCTGAAGACAAACGGGATGTCGATGAACAGTTGCTCTTCGATTTCCACAATCTGATCTTCGTCTGGCAACTCCAAGGGGACCGGTACCGGTTCGTTGGCTTCACGCAGTTGTTCGATGATTTCTTCCACGTCCGGGATCCTCTTGCTTGATGGCGCGGTTTGGTTGGGGCGGTTTATACAGTAGCTCGCTATAGATGCAACCGCGAAATAGAAAACCCCGGCCGAGGCCGGGGTTTTATTACAACAGTTGAAACGCGGGAAGTGATCAGCCGTTCTGGCGGATACCGGCCACCAGCCAAGGCTGGTTTTCGCCCTGTGGACGTTCCATGTTCCAGCTTTCGCTGAACACTTCGCCCTGGTCGAAACGCGAGGTTTTCGACACGCCGCTGAAGGTCAGGGTGGCGATGGTCTTGTCCGCACGGTCATCAACGCCGTCCAGCTGTACCTGAAGGTTATCGATGTAAGTCGACTGGAAACCGTCGCCCAGATCGGCGCGTTCACGCTTGAGGAACTCCAGCAGTTGCGGGGTCACGAACTCGGCGATCTTGTCCATTTCGTTGGCGTCCCAGTGCTGCTGCAGGGACTGGAAGTGGTTGCGGGCGGCTTCGACGAAGCGCTCTTCGTTGAACCAGGCTGGCGCATTGATCACAGGGCGCGCGGCAGCAGGTGCAGCCGAACCGCCGAAGATCGAACCCATGGCTGGTTTCTGCTCGAACACTTCACGTTGCATCGGCGCGCCGGCTGGAGCCATGTGCTCCTGCTGCTTGCGACGACGAGCGGCGATGAAACGGAAGACCAGGAAGGCGATGACCGCCATGATCAGGATGTCGAAGATCTGCATGCCCTGGAAGCCGTCGCCCATGAACATGGAGGCCAGCAGGCCACCGGCAGCGATACCGGCCAGAGGGCCGAGCCAGCGCGAAGCACCGCTGGCCTTGGTAGCGGCGCCAGCAGCACCGGCCGCGCCCGCAGTGGCAGCAGCGCCGCCTGCAGCAGAAGAAGGAGCCATTTGGCTGGTCTGGTGAGTCGGCGCAGCGCCGGAGCTTTTGCCGCCACCAAAGCGCTTGGCGGCATTGGCGTCGAGGCTCATCGTCAGGCCAATGCACAACGCCATGGCGATGCTAAGAAAACGTTTCATAAAGGGAATTCCCATTTGTGGAAGGCACGCGCGCCATGTTGCACAGCTGAAGTGTTACTGGCTAGCGGCAGAGTGTTTCGGGCTTTTGCCTGACAGGTTGTGTTCAGCTTCAGTCAGCGCAATAAGGCCTGTTAACTTTGGTCTGTAGGACGAGTGTATGAGTTCTGTAGGAAAAGCGACCAGCGCCACTACGCGATCAAACTGTGGGAGCGAGCCTGCTCGCGATAGTCGCACCGCGGAACAACAGAAACACCGCGTCATCGTTCATCGCGAGCAGGCTCGCTCCCACAGAAATGCGCCCTGACGGTAGCCTTTAAACGGCTTCCAGCTTGGCGTAACCCAGCATCAACCACTTGCTGCCTTCGCTGAAGTTCACCTGCACCCGCGCCTGAGCGCCGGCGCCTTCGAAATTCAGGATCACACCGTCGCCGAACACCGAGTGCCGCACCGTCTGGCCAAGGCTGAACCCGGTCTCCGGGATCTCGCTGCCGCCGAACAGGCTGCTGGAGCTCTGCTGCTGGCCGCCACCGAACGGACGGCTGACGCTGTTGGACAGCCGCACTTCCTGGATCAGGCCTTTCGGAACTTCACGTACGAAACGCGACACCTTGTTATAGGTCTCGCTGCCATACAGGCGTCTGGTTTCAGCATAGGTCAGCACCAGGTTCTGCATCGCCCGGGTGATACCGACGTAGGCCAGGCGGCGTTCCTCTTCAAGACGGCCGGGTTCTTCCAGGCTCATCTTGTGCGGAAACAGGCCTTCTTCCATGCCCACCAGGAACACGTAAGGGAATTCCAGGCCCTTGGCGCTGTGCAGGGTCATCAACTGGATGCTGTCTTCGTGCTCGTCGGCCTGGGTATCTCCGGCCTCCAGGGAGGCGTGACCGAGGAACGCCGCCAATGGCGACTGCTCTTCGTCCTCTTCCGGGTTTTCGAAGTTGCGCGCGGCGCTGACCAGCTCCTCAAGGTTTTCTACACGGGCCTGGCCTTTCTCGCCTTTTTCCGCCTGGTGGTAGGCGATCAGTCCCGACTGTTCGATGACGGTCTGGGTCATCAGGTGCAGCGGCATTTCCAGGCACTTGGCGGCAAGGTTCTCGATCAGCTCCATAAACGCCCCAAGAGCACCGGCAGCGCGGCCAGTCAGGCCTTTATTGGCCACCAGCTGACGCATGGCTTCCCACATCGACACCTCGCTGTGGCGCGCATGATCGCGGATGGCTTCGACGGTTTTCTCGCCGATGCCACGGGCCGGAACGTTGATCACCCGCTCCAGGGCCGCATCGTTGCCACGGCCTTCCAGCAATCGCAGGTACGCCATGGCGTTCTTGATTTCTGCCCGTTCGAAGAAGCGCTGACCGCCATAGATGCGGTACGGAATGCGCTCGCGCAGCAAGGCTTCTTCCAAAACGCGCGATTGGGCGTTGGAGCGGTACAAAATCGCGATATCGCTACGAGCCAAGCCGGTTTTCAGCGCACTTTCAATGGTTTCAACCACGTAGCGTGCTTCGTCGTGCTCGTTGAAGGCGGCGTACAGATTGATTGCTTCGCCTTCGCCGCCATCGGTCCACAACTCTTTGCCCATGCGCCCGGTGTTGTTGGCGATCAGGGCGTTGGCGGCCTTGAGGATCCCGGCTGTGGAGCGGTAGTTTTGCTCCAGACGAATGATCTGGGCATCCGGGAAGTCGTCGGAATACTGATAAATGTTCTCGATTTTCGCGCCACGCCAGCCATAGATCGACTGATCGTCGTCGCCGACCACCATCAGGCTGTCGCCACCCTTGGCCAGCAGGCGCAACCAGGCGTACTGCACGGCGTTGGTGTCCTGGAACTCGTCCACCAGAATGTGCCGGAAGCGCTTCTGATAATGGGCGAGCAGTCCCGGGTTATCGCGCCACAGATCGAGGGCGCGCAGCAGCAGTTCGGAGAAGTCGATGACGCCGGCGCGCAGGCAAGCAGCCTCGTAGGCTTCATAAATGCTGCGCATGGTCGCCAGGAACAGATCGCCGCTGGCTTGAATATGTTGCGGACGCAGACCTTCGTCTTTCTGCCCGTTGATGAACCACTGGGCCTGACGGGCCGGCCAGCGTTGCTCGTCCAGGCCCAGTTCGCGGATCACCCGCTTGACCAGCCGTTGCTGGTCGTCGCTGTCGAGAATCTGGAAGGTCTGGCTCAGCCCGGCTTCCTGCCAGTGCGCCCGCAGCAAGCGGTGCGCCAGGCCGTGGAAGGTGCCGACCCACATGCCGGCCGGGTTGATACCCATCAGCTGCTCGATGCGGTGACGCATCTCGGCAGCGGCCTTGTTGGTGAAGGTCACCGACAGAATGGAGTGGGGCGAGGCGTTCTCGACCTGGATTAACCAGGCGATACGGTGCACCAGCACTCGGGTTTTACCGGAGCCAGCACCGGCCAGGACCAACTGACGACCCACGGAGGCAGCTACGGCCTGGCGTTGGGCATCGTTGAGGGAGTTCAGCAGAAGGGAGAGATCATCGCGCATCGGGGCATTCTAGGGTGCGCCGTCACACCGGGCAAACCGAGCTTTGCATTAGCCGATGAAAGAAGCACCGATGACGACCGGTCGGTCACTGGCTGCAGGCGTGGGCGGCCGATATTTTTGTCTATATTTATGACCTGGACCAGTTTGGTCCGGGCATTTGCTTGTGTATGCTCCGTTCACAACTCGAGCTCACATGCTCACTATAAGAACAAGAACATTGCCTATGACCCTCAGCTCCGACCTGTCGGGCCCCTCTGTGGAGCCCCGGGTTATCCGCAAACAATACGCCATGGAGATGGCGGTCGAACGCACGCGTCTGCTGTACCAGGGCTCGCTATTGCCGACGCTGTTCATGCTGATCAACGGTCTGGTGTGTGCCGGGTTGCTCTGGAGCCCGCAGCGTTACTTCGTGGTCAGCGTCTGGCTGATCTGGTTGTTGTCGCTGGTGGCATTGCGAGTGATTCAGGTCGCGGCCTTCGATTCGGCGATTCCCAACCGTCAGGCCCATCCGATCTGGCGTCGTATGTTCCTGCTCGGTTCGGCCATGACCGGCCTGACCCTGGCCGGTGCCGGCATCGCGTTGGTGCCCGTTGATAATTTCATGCAGCAGGCCTGGGTGTTCGGCCTGATCGGCGCCGCAGCCCTCTCGGCCAGTGTCGCTTATGCCGTCAGCCTGCCGGCTTTTCTGTCCTTTACCTTGCCCTGTCTGTTGCCGGCCATCGGCTATCTGTTCTGGGGCGGCGATGAACAGGAGCAGGGCTGGGGCTGGTTCGGGCTGATTTTGCTGGGCTCATTGAGCGTGGTCGCCTGGCAGGTCAATCGCCTGATCGATCAGGGGTTGCTGCGACGCTTTCAAAATCAGGCACTGATCGAGCACTTGCAGCAGGCCCAAAGTCGCAGCGACCAGCTCAACCACGAGCTGGCCAAGGAAATCGACCAGCGTCGCCGTGCCGAAGACGAATTGCGCGAAACCCAGGTCGACCTCGAAAACCGAGTCGCCCAACGCAGCCTGGAGCTGGACGCGGCCAACCAGGCCTTGAGCAAGAGCGAGGCACGGCTGGCGCTAGCGTTGAAGGCGAGCGAACTCGGGTTGTGGGACTGGAACCTGCAGACTGACGAAGTCCATCACACCCAGCTCCAGGAGTTGTTCGGGCTGGAACCGGAATACGTGACGGCGATGCTCCGCCACCTCAAACCGAGGCTGCACCCCGACGACTTGCCATCGCTGAGGCGGGCGCTGGTCGAGCATTTGAAGGGCCGCACCGAGGATTATCAGATCGAGTACCGGGTGCGACATGGCGATGGCCATTGGGTCTGGATCGAGGACCGGGGTCGAGCGGTCGAGCGAAGCGAAAACGGCCGAGTGATCCGCATGGTCGGCACCCGCCGCGATATCAGCGCCAGCAAGGGCCTGGAAGAACAGCGCCAACTGGCGGCGACGGTGTTCGAGGCCGCCAGCGAAGGCATTGTGATTTTGGACCCGAATTACGCGTTGATTGCCGTCAATCAGGCCTTCAGTCGGGTGACGGGTTACGACATTGAAGACATGCTCGGGCGAAACGTGGTCGAGTTGCCGTGCAGTCGCGACGCCCGGAGGCATTACGCGGCAATTCGTCAGGCGCTGGAACAGCAGGGCAGCTGGCAGGGCGAGCTGGTCGAAACCCGCAAGAATGGCGAATTGTATCCGCAATGGCTGCAACTGAATGCCGTGCGCGATACGCGGGGAAATGTGAGTCATATCGTAGGTTTCTTCGCCGATCTGTCCGCTCGGCGTGAGTCAGAAGAACGTATGCGCTACCTCGCCCATTACGATGAACTCACGGGGCTGGCCAACCGTTCGTTATTCCGCGAACGGCTGCACGAGGCTCATCAACGGGGGCGCCAGGGCGGTCGTCGCAGTCTGGCGTTACTGCACATCAATCTTGACCGTTTCAAGCTGCTCAACGATAGCCTCGGCCATGAAATTGCCGATGAGTTGTTACAGAAAATGGCCCGACGGTTGGTCAATGCGCTGCCAGAAGCAGACACCATTGCCCGATTGTCCGGCGATGAATTTGCAGTGCTGTTCGATGCCTACGGCAGCCTGTCGAGCCTGGCACGGGTGGCGACCCGTTTGTCGACCAAGCTGCGATTGCCAATCACCGTCGAAGGTCATGAATTGGTGGTGAGCGTGTCGATGGGCATCAGCCTGTTGCCGGACACCGCACGGGAGATTTCCGCGCTGGTCAGTCAGTCGAACATGGCCATGCAGCATGCCAAACACTTGGGCGGCAATAATTTCCAGTTCTATACCGATAGCTTGCAAGCCAGCACGCTCGAGCGTTTGCAGCTCGAGAACCAGCTGCGCAAAGCCATCGAAGAAAAGCAGCTTAAGGTGTTTTATCAACCCAAACTCTGCCTCGCCACCGGCCGGCTGAATGCCGCCGAGGCGTTGGTACGCTGGAATCACCCGACCCTGGGCCAGGTGCCACCGGGGGATTTCATCGGTCTGGCCGAGGAAACCGGGCTGATCGGCGCCATCGGTGAGTTCGTTTTGCGTCAAGCCTGTTGGCAAGCGTGCGAGTGGCAGCGTCAGGGGCTGGAGCCGATTCGGGTGTCGGTCAACCTGTCGGTGCATCAGCTGCGTCAGGGAAAACTGGTCAGTCTGGTGCGCCAGGTGCTGGAGGAAACCGGTCTGGCGCCGCATTACCTGGAACTGGAACTCACCGAAAGCCAGTTGCTGGACAGCGTCGAGCACATCCTTGCGACCTTCCAGCAGTTGCGTGACCTTGGGGTGAAGCTGGCAATCGACGATTTTGGTACCGGGTATTCGTCGCTGAGCTACCTCAAGCGCATTCCTGTGGACTACGTGAAGATCGATCAGGCGTTTATCCGTGGTCTGGGGGAGAGCAGTGAAGATGCGGCGATCACCCGGGCGATTATTGCCATGGCCCATGGTTTGTCGCTGAAAGTGGTGGCTGAAGGCGTCGAGCGACCGGAGCAGCTGGAATTTCTGAGGGCCGAGCGTTGCGATGAGGTGCAGGGCTATTGGATCAGCCGCCCGGTTGAGGCTGCTGACCTGGCTGAGCTGTTGCGTGCGGACGCGAAACCCTTGTAAGTGCTACATAGAGTGCATGTCGCGTGAAATGGGGACATCGAGTTACGCATTGAGCAGGCAAAAAGCCAATTCATGTAGTATAACTACAAGCGTGCTACATCCCCGGCACCTGCCAATAACAAAGAGTCCGCCCCTTTGAATCTGCTGCAACACATCGCCCAGTCACGCCACCTGTTACGCAAGTCGGAGCTCAAGGTCGCCGACCACGTGCTGCTTGACCCTGCGGCGGTGATGCACAGTTCCATGGCCGACCTGGCCCACAGCGTGGGCATCAGCGAGCCGACCATCGTGCGGTTTTGCCGCGCCATCGGTTGCTCCGGGTTTCAGGATTTGAAACTGAAACTGGCGCAGAGCCTGGCGGCCGGCGCGAGTTTCGGGCAGTTCGCGATCCATGAAGACGATTCGGTTGCCGATTACAGCCTGAAAATCTTCGACACCACCCTGCATACGCTGATGGAGGTTCGCGAGAAACTCGATCCGGTGGCATTGCAAAAAGCCGTGACGGCGATGTCCCAGGCCCAGCGTGTCGAGTTCTACGGCTTCGGCGCCTCCGGTGCGGTAGCGGCGGATGCCCAGCACAAGTTCTTCCGTTTGCTGCTGACCGCGGCGGCGTATTCCGACCCGCACATGCAGGCGATGTCGGCGGTCACCCTGAAGCCAACCGACGTGGCGATCTGTATTTCTCAGTCGGGGCGTTCCAAAGATCTGTTGATCACGGCCAACCTGGTGCGCGAAAGCGGTGCCTCGCTGATCACCCTGTGCCCGAGCCAGACACCGTTGGCCGAGTTGTCGACCGTCAACCTGGCGATCGATGTGCACGAAGACACCGAAATCTACACGCCGCTGACGTCGCGCATCGCCCACCTGGTGGTGATCGATGTGCTGGCGATGGGCGTCGCCATGGCCCGCGGTCCGAGCCTGGTCAATCACCTGAAAAGCGTCAAGCGCAGCCTTCGCAGCTTGCGACTGTCGCCCAAGTCAGTAAAAGCCCTCGACGATTGATTCGTCGTTTGGCGTGAAATAGTCGGAAGGTCGTTCCGACCTTTTCGCGGGCAAGCCCGCTCCCACAAGGATCGGCTGTGTTGCACAGAATGAGCGAACACCACCGGCCCCTGTGGGAGCGGGCTTGCCCGGAAGGCGCCCTCAAAAACACCCCTGTCATCTGCCAATGTTCACACCTCTGTAACCCTCCCGCCGCCAAACCGTCATCCCTCGCGCCTATCTTGAAACTCCCGTACTCGCCTTGGGAGACTCGAAATGGCCCAGCCCTACGAAGAACGCAACAGCGCTGTCAAAACCCGTCGTCAGCAAGAAGACCAGCGCCGCATGGAATTTCGTCGCGCGATCGAAGATCGCTGCGAACGCCGCCAGCTTCTGGCCGAAATCGGCGAATTTCCTGACGGTCTGGAACTCAATTACTGGCAGGCAGCTCCCGCAACTTCCCGTCGAAACGCTCAACCAGGGCGCTGATTTGCATACGCTCGCTGCGGATAAACGCAAGGAATGCGTGCGCCACGGGTGACAGCCGTTTGGCTTTGGCCTGCACCAGGCACCAGCTACGGAACAGCGGCAGCTCTTCAACCGGCAACTCGATCAGTCCGCCCGTTGCCAACTCAAGGTTCAGGGCATGGCGCGTCAACAGCGCCAAGCCCAGACCCGCGAGCACACATTCACGCTGGGCTTCGGCCGATGAGACCTCCTGGGTCTGGTTGAAGTGCACGCGCTTTTCTTTGAAATACTCTTCGCAGGCCAATCGCGTACCGGAGCCGGATTCGCGTAATAGCAGCGTGTAGGGCTCCAGATCCTGCAAGCGCAGTGGGCCCATGTGGCACAGCGGATGATCCGGCGGTGCTACGGCGACAATCGGGTTGTTGAGAAATGGCAAGAACTCCAGCCCCATGTCCTGCGGCACCATGGACATGATCACCAGGTCGTCGCGGTTGTCGGAGAGGCGCCGGATCACTTGCCCACGGTTGACCACCGTCAGTTGCAGATTCACCTCCGGGTGCTGGCGCTTGAAGGCGGCAAACAGGTGCGGTACGAAATACTTGGCACTGGATTCCACCGCCAGTTTCAGTTGGCCCTGCAATGAGCCTTGCATGTCCGACAGCTGCATATCGAGGTTTTCCAGGCGCCCGAAAATATCCCGGCTGGCGCGCTGCAGTGCTTCGGCCGCCTCGGTCATGTAGAGTTTTTTGCCGACGTAATCGAACAAGGGCTGACCAATCAGCTCTTCGAGTTGACGAATCTGTAGGCTCACGGCAGGTTGTGTGAGAGACATTTCATCAGCTGCGCGGCTGTAGGACCTTAGGTCGCACACCTCATTGAAGATTTGCAATTGACGCAATGTCATACGCATCAATGACTTACGCATTTTCTATAAATCCTGAGCGAAGGCTGATGCCTCAACTATAAGTCTTTGCTTATGCGTGACCCAATTATTATTCATTTTTGTTAATCCCTTGCGAGCGCTAGTGTGGAGCTGCGACTGAATTGAAACATTTGGTCACGCGTCGACCTGGTTTGACAGGTCGTGGGTACCACCGGCTCAAGGGAACCTCCAAGTGATAAAAAAAATCCTGATCGCCAACCGTGGTGAGATTGCCGTACGAATCGTGCGGGCTTGCGCCGAGATGGGCATCCGCTCGGTCGCGATCTATTCCGACGCCGATCGCCATGCCTTGCATGTGAAGCGTGCGGACGAGGCCCACAGCATCGGTGCCGAGCCGCTGGCTGGTTACCTGAACCCGCGCAAGCTGGTGAACCTGGCCGTGGAAACCGGTTGCGATGCGTTGCACCCCGGCTACGGCTTCCTTTCGGAAAATGCCGAGCTGGCGGACATCTGTGCTGAACGCGGGATCAAATTCATTGGTCCATCGGCTGAAGTGATTCGCCGCATGGGCGACAAGACCGAAGCGCGCCGCAGCATGATCAAGGCTGGCGTACCGGTCACCCCAGGCACCGAAGGCAACGTGTCGGGCATCGAAGAAGCCCTGAGCGAAGGCGACCGCATCGGTTACCCGGTGATGCTCAAGGCCACGTCCGGTGGCGGCGGCCGCGGTATTCGTCGTTGCAACAGCCGCGAAGAACTCGAACAAGCCTTTCCGCGAGTGATTTCCGAAGCCACCAAGGCTTTCGGTTCGGCGGAAGTGTTTCTGGAAAAATGCATCGTCAATCCGAAACACATCGAAGCGCAGATTCTCGGTGACAGCTTTGGCAACGTGGTGCACCTGTTCGAGCGTGATTGCTCGATCCAGCGTCGCAACCAGAAGCTGATCGAGATTGCTCCGAGCCCGCAACTGACCCCGGAGCAGCGTGCCTACATCGGCGACCTGTCGGTGCGTGCGGCCAAGGCCGTGGGTTACGAGAACGCCGGCACCGTGGAGTTCCTGCTCGCCGAGGGCGAGGTGTACTTCATGGAGATGAACACCCGGGTGCAGGTGGAACACACCATCACCGAAGAAATCACCGGCATCGACATCGTGCGCGAGCAGATCCGCATCGCCTCCGGCCTGCCGCTCTCGGTGAAACAGGAAGACATCCAGCACCGCGGTTTCGCGCTGCAGTTCCGCATCAACGCCGAAGACCCGAAAAACAACTTCCTGCCGAGCTTCGGCAAGATCACCCGTTACTACGCACCCGGCGGTCCTGGTGTGCGCACCGATACGGCGATCTATACCGGTTACACCATTCCACCGTTTTACGATTCCATGTGCCTGAAACTGGTGGTCTGGGCGCTGACCTGGGAAGAGGCGATGGACCGTGGCTTGCGAGCTCTGGACGACATGCGTCTGCAAGGGGTCAAGACCACCGCCGCGTACTACCAGGAAATCCTGCGTAATCCGGAATTTCGTAGCGGCCAGTTCAACACCAGCTTCGTTGAAAGCCACCCTGAACTGACCAACTACTCGATCAAGCGCAAACCCGAAGAGCTGGCCCTGGCCATCGCCGCCGCCATCGCCGCCCACGCAGGCCTGTGAGGAAAAGAACAATGAGCAAGCAAATCCACGTTACCGACACAATCCTGCGCGACGCCCACCAATCGCTGCTCGCCACCCGCATGCGCACCGAAGACATGCTGCCGATCTGCGACAAGCTCGACAAAGTCGGCTACTGGTCGCTGGAATGCTGGGGCGGCGCGACCTTCGACGCCTGCGTACGCTTCCTGAAAGAAGACCCGTGGGAGCGCCTGCGCCAACTGCGCGCGGCTTTGCCTAACACGCGTCTGCAAATGCTCCTGCGTGGCCAGAACCTGCTGGGCTACCGCCACTACAGCGACGACGTGGTCAAAGCCTTCGTCGCCAAGGCTGCGGTCAACGGCATCGACGTGTTCCGCATTTTCGATGCGATGAACGACGTGCGTAACCTGCGGGTGGCCATCGAAGCGGTGAAAGCTGCCGGTAAACACGCCCAAGGCACCATCGCTTACACCACCAGCCCGGTACACACCATCGAGGCTTTCGTGGCGCAAGCCAAGCAAATGGAAGCCATGGGTTGCGACTCGGTGGCGATCAAGGACATGGCTGGCCTGCTGACCCCATACGCCACTGGCGAGCTGGTCAAGGCGCTGAAAGCCGAGCAATCGCTGCCGGTGTTCATCCATTCCCATGACACCGCTGGCCTGGCTGCAATGTGCCAACTCAAGGCCATCGAAAACGGCGCCGACCATATCGACACCGCGATCTCCAGCTTCGCCTGGGGCACCAGCCACCCGGGCACCGAATCGATGGTCGCCGCCCTTAAAGGCAGCGAGTTCGACACGGGTTTGAACCTGGAGCTGCTGCAAGAGATCGGCCTGTACTTCTACGCCGTGCGCAAGAAGTACCACCAGTTCGAAAGCGAATTCACTGCCGTCGACACTCGCGTTCAAGTCAACCAGGTGCCGGGCGGGATGATTTCCAACCTGGCCAACCAGTTGAAAGAGCAGGGCGCCCTGAACCGCATGAGCGAAGTGCTGGCGGAGATCCCTCGCGTTCGTGAAGACCTCGGCTTCCCGCCGCTGGTGACCCCGACCTCGCAAATCGTCGGCACCCAGGCGTTCTTCAACGTGCTGGCTGGCGAGCGCTACAAGACCATCACCAACGAGGTGAAGCTCTACCTGCAAGGCGGCTACGGCAAGGCGCCGGGTACGGTGAATGAAAAGCTGCGTCGCCAGGCCATTGGCAGCGAAGAGGTGATCGACGTCCGTCCAGCCGATCTGCTCAAACCGGAAATGACCAAGCTGCGTGCCGAAATCGGCGCCGTGGCCAAGTCTGAAGAAGACGTGCTGACCTACGCCATGTTCCCGGACATCGGCCGCAAGTTCCTCGAAGAACGTGCTGCCGGCACCCTGGCCCCAGAAGTGCTGCTGCCGATTCCGGAAGCCGGCGGCGTGACTTCGGCGGGTGGCGAAGGCGTGCCGACCGAGTTCGTCATCGACGTTCACGGTGAAACCTACCGCGTCGACATCACCGGTGTGGGCGTCAAAGCGGAAGGCAAGCGCCACTTCTACCTGTCCATCGACGGCATGCCGGAAGAAGTGGTGTTCGAACCGCTCAACGAATTCGTCAGCGGCGGCAGCAGCAAGCGCAAGCAAGCCACTGCACCGGGCCACGTCAGCACCACCATGCCAGGCAACATCGTCGATGTGCTGGTCAAGGAAGGCGACACCGTGAAAGCCGGCCAAGCCGTGCTGATCACCGAAGCGATGAAGATGGAAACCGAAGTCCAATCGGCCATCGCCGGCAAAGTCACCGCTATTCACGTGGTCAAGGGCGACCGGGTGAACCCGGGCGAGATCCTGATCGAGATCGAAGGCTGAGTTAACAGCCTCGATATACCGCTTTAAACCTCGGGGGGGCATGTGCTCCCCTTTTTTTTCGCCCGGCCACTTTGGTGAGGCTCCGCAGATCCAATGCGGGCTTGCTCGCGAAAACGGTGTGACGTTCAGCATCCATATTGACTGACACTCCGCATTCGCGAGCAAGCCCGCTCCCACAAGGTGCTGTGCTGAATCAGTGAGGGGGAGGCGAGTTCATCAGAACGCTATCCGCCATTGTCCCATCACGCCATGACTGCGGCTGTCAGTGCCAATCTCCCCAGTGACGCCCACACCCAGCGTGTGGTTGGCCGAGAGCCCCAGGTCGAGCCCGGCATCAAGCGACAGGCTGTCGCGATCAAACGCTGCCCCGGCGATGTCGAAACGTTTCCCGCCCTTGACCAGCTGTTGGCGCGTTTCGCTGTCGAGCTCGCCGTAGATGTGTTTCCAGCCGGCGCTGAATCGCGGTGTCAGTCGCATGCCGTTGTCCAATGTGTTCAGCTTTGCCGCGCGCAGGCCGAAGGTGCTGCTGAAGTTGTCCTGGGTTTGCCCATAGACTTTCAGCGCAGCATCCCCACCTTTTTCGGTGTGGTTGTTACGCTGGTAGCGTTGATAACCGACGCTGGCGAATGGCTCGACCATCACCTTGTTGCGGCCCAGATTGAAGCCCGCTTCGGCGAAGGCCTGCTGGGTGTTGGCGTCATAGCTGCCTTTGAGGCGGTCGTTGAATCCGTTGAATGCGACCCGACGTTTGCTGCTGCCTTCATGGCTGGCGTAGGTAGCACCGAGACGCAGCGCCAATGGGCCGTCCTGGCGCATCGCATAAGCCCCCAGGTGCCAACTGTCGAGATCGCCGTCGAATTGCCGGGCATCGAGTTTCGTCTGTGATTTTCCGCCTATCACCCCGACTTGCCATTGCTCGTCGAGCCGCCAGTCGGCGCCCAGAACGAGGCCTTGGGTGGAATGTTTCAGAGTGCTGGCGAAATCACTCTCGACTTTGCCGCCATTGCCCAATGCCTGAAGCCAGACGCGGCTGCGGCTCTCACTGTCAGCGGCAAGGCGTGGAGTTTTGTCGGAGAAAGTGCCCGTGCCGTTAGTCAGCTGGCGCATGGCTGAGAGCATGCTGGCACTGACGGGGCTGACACTGCTTAAAGTGGCTTTTGCGAGGTTGGCGTTGCTACCGGCGGCCAATTGTTCGATGGCGACGGAGGCATTGGCCTTGTCGCTGACCACCAGCGCGCTGACGGCAGGGTTGGCGATCACGGTTTTGGGGGTGTCCACACTGCGGGCCAGGGCCTGCCCGCTGTCAGAGGTGGCAACCGTCTCGAGCGGCACGTCGTTGCGGGTCAGCGCCACTTGAGTGTCACTATAGGAAGCCTGCGGCGTCATGAATGCCAGATCGCTGGAGGCCTCTTCAAGCACACTGCCAGTGGGGGCTACAGGTTTGGCGGTTTTTTTTCGGGTTTTGGTGGGCTTTGCGTCGGCATCGACTTGAGGCTCCAGTTGCTGGGCCAGGGAGAACTCTGCACAACCAACGGCAAGTGCAATGGCCAGGACAAGGTGTTGTGGTCGGTATTTTTGTTGAACGGGCATCGAGTAAGGCCTCTTTTGACAGGAGGCCAAACTCTAAAAGGGAGGCTATAGGTGCCGATGTCAGTCGCTTCCGGCGGGCTTGCGGGGGTTGTCAGAAGGATGTGTCGAAAATTGCCGGCCGCTTGAGGGCGGCTGTTTTTAGCCATTCGTGCTGGACGCTTTTTCTTACAGCGAATCAAGACATGGGGGCTATCGTGCCGTAACAAAGCGCATCTACCGCACGTGAAAGAACAAAAGATCGCAGCCTTCGGCAGCTCCTTGGGTGTACGTCGACCCGAAGTAGGAGCTGCCGAAGGCTGCGATCTTTTTGCTTTAAACCTGGCTACGGCTCAAATACGCCTTCCCGTAATGCCGCTCCATCCGCGCCTGAATCAGCTCCAAGCCAATCGACATCAGCCAATAAATAATCGCCGCCGTTGTCAGCATTTCGATATAGCGATAGCTCGAGCGCCCATACGACTGCGCCAGGAACATCACTTCCCAAACCCCCATCACCGAGATCAGTGACGAGTCCTTGAGCATGGAGATGAACTGGTTGGTGGTGGGCGGGATGATGGTGCGCATGGCCTGGGGCAGGGTGACGCGCCAGAAGATCACGGTTTCGCGCATGCCCAGGGCCAGCGACGCTTCGCGTTGGCCGTGGGGGACGCCGAGGATGCCGGCGCGGAAGATTTCGCTCAGGTAGGCGCCGTAGTTCAGCGACAGAGCGATGATGCCGGCGGCGATGGCGCCCGGCACGACGCCGAGTTGCGGCAGGCCGAGGTAGATCAGCAGAATCTGGATCAGCAGCGGTGTGCCGCGAAAGAACGAGGCATAGAAGCTTGCGATGCCGAACGCTACGGCACTTTTCGACAGTCGGGCCAGGGCGGTGATGAAGCCCAGCAGCGACGACGCCACAATCGAGCACAGGCACAAGAACAACGTCAGCGCCGCGCCTTGCAGAAAGCCGTTGGGCGCCAGGTGCAAGCCGATCAGGTTTGGCAGTTTGTCGAGAATGATCGAGAACTTCAGGTCGAAGCTCAGGAAGAAACTCGCGAACAAGCCGAACATCGCCGCCCAGGTCAGGTACAACCGCGTGCGGAAACCGAAAATCCGTTGCAACAACGACTCAGCCACCGGTTGCGGTGGCTGAGGTGGTTTGGGGAAAGAAGTCATTTACTGATGTCGGCGCCGATCCATTTTTGCGATAGCTTGCTCAAGGTGCCGTCCTGTTTCAACTGGGCAAACACATCACGTACTTTGGCGTCCCACTGGGCGTCGCCCTTTTCGATGGCCACCGAGTTTGGCTCCGAGTATAACGGCTCACCGGCGAGCTTGAAGCGTTTGTCTTCGTTCAGGCGCGGTTGCGCGGTCACCAGGTTGGTGAGAATAGCGTCCAGACGCACGCCGGCGCCCAGGCCCAAATCCTGGAATGCCACGTTGTCGGTGTCATACGGGGCGATTTGCACGTTCTCGAAGGGGTACTGCAATTGGGTATCTTCAGCGCCTTCGATCACCAGGTTTTTGTTCAGGTAGCTTTCATAGCTGGAGGCGCTGGTGAGGCCGACTTTTTTGCCGCTCAGGTCCTTGGCGCTGTGGATGCTGTCGTCTTTGGCATTGACCACGATCACGGCAGGGGAGGCGTAGTACTCGACCGGAAAATCGAAGACTTCGGCGCGAGCCTTACTCGGGGTCATGGAGCAGATGCAGATGTCATAACGCCCGCTCCAGCGACCGGCGGCGATCACATCCCAGGACGGCGTTTCAAGGCGCAGCTTGACCCCCAGCTTGTCCGCCACGGCCTTGGCCACGTCGACGTCGAAACCGTCGAGCTGGTTTTTGTCGTTGAGAAACGAGAAGGGCGGATAGCTTTCCATCAACACACCCACCAATTCTTTCTTTTGCTCGATGCGATCCAGGGTGACACCCGCCAAGGCTTGGGTGGAGGCAGCTAGAATCGTCAGGCCCAGGGCCAGCAGCGGTTGAAATTTCACAGTTGATCCCTGAAAAAAGAGGTTGTTATTAACCTGATGGTGCGTATTAAATAGTTATAAGAACGACTCCGATAGTGAGTTATTTTCATAAGCTTATGAGTGAAAAGCATATGGGCGCAGGCAGCACGGTAATTCTGGATGGCGGCATGGGTCGGGAGCTGCAACGCCGAGGGGCGCCGTTCAAGCAGCCCGAGTGGTCGGCACTGGCCCTGAGCGAGGCGCCGCAAGCCGTAGAGGCGGTGCACGCGGCTTATATTGAAAGCGGTGCCAACGTGATCACCAGCAACAGTTACGCAGTGGTGCCGTTCCATATTGGCGAAGAGCGTTTTGCCGCTGAGGGGCAGGCGCTTGCAGCGTTGGCCGGTGAACTGGCCCGTCGTGCGGTCGATGCGGCGGGTAAACCGGTGCGTGTGGCCGGTTCATTGCCACCCTTGTTCGGCTCCTATCGTCCGGACCTGTTCGACGCTGCTCGCGTAACTGAACTGCTGGCGCCCCTGGTCAATGGACTGGCGCCTCATGTCGACTTGTGGCTGGCCGAAACCCAGAGTTCGATCATCGAGGCGCGGGCGATCCATGCGGGTCTGCCGAAGGACGGCAAGCCGTTCTGGTTGTCGTTTACCTTGAAGGATGAAGACACCGACGAAGTGCCGCGATTGCGTTCCGGTGAACCCGTGGCTGAGGCCGCCGTGGTGGCGGCTGAGTTGGGTGTCGAGACCTTGCTGTTCAACTGCAGCCAGCCAGAGGTGATCGGCGCGGCGATTGATGCGGCGCGGGAAACCTTCGAACGCTTAGGGGTGAAGATTCACATCGGCGCGTACGCCAATGCCTTCCCGCCGCAGCCGAAAGAGGCCACGGCCAATGACGGCCTGGACCCGTTGCGCGAGGATCTCGACCCGCCGGGTTATCTGCAGTGGGCAGCCGACTGGCGCAAGCGCGGGGCCAGCCATTTGGGCGGGTGCTGCGGGATCGGGCCGGAGCATATTGCGGTGCTCGCCCAGAAACTGGCGTGACACCAATCGCGAGCAGGCTCGCTCCCACAATAGATCTTCAGTGAACACGTATATTGTGCTCGACAACGATCCGATGTGGGAGCGAGCCTGCTCGCGATAGCGTCCGTCCGGGCGCCGAAGATTACTGGCGGCACTCAACCAGAGTTTTCACCTGCCCCGATTCCGTCTGGTTCTCATCGGACAGCCACCGCTCGAACCCTGCGCCAATCGCCGGCCATTCCGAATCCAGAATCGAATACCACGCCGTGTCACGGTTCTGACCCTTGACCACCATGTGCTGACGGAACACCCCTTCGAAACTGAACCCCAACCGCTCCGCCGCATACTTGGAACGGGCATTGCCGTTGTTGCACTTCCATTCCAGGCGCCGATAACCCAAGGCAAAGGATTCCCTGGCCAGCAGGTAAACCGCCTCGGTACTTTTTGGTGAACGTTGCATCGGCGCGCCGAAGGTCACATGGCCGATTTCGATGCGGCCCTGGGAAGGGACAATCGACATCAGGCTGAGGATGCCTTGCACATCGCCGCTGGCGCGGTCGATCACCGTGAAGAAATACGGGTCACTGTTGGCCGCATGGTTGTTCAGCCAATCGTTGAACGCGCTGCGCTCCGGGAAAGGACCATAGGGCAAATAGTCCCAGAGTTTCGGATCTGAGCCCGGGCCTTCGAGGGCTTTCCACAAGCCGTCGGCGTGACGCGCCGGGTCAAGTTTTTCCAGGCGGATGAAACGCCCTTCGATCAGTTGAATCGAGGGTGGCGGAACACCTTTCCAGTCCGCGAGTGAAGTCGACATGCTGCTCTCCTTGAACCTTAAAGGGCTTTGCAAAACTGGATGAAACCAGGCCGTTCGGCGATGCGCTCATAGAGCTGGATCGCGGTGGCGTTGGTTTCATGGGTCAGCCAATGGACCTCGCAGCACCCGTCGGCCTTGGCCGTGGTGTAGACGAACTCAATCAGTTGCCGACCGACACCGTTGCCGCGGGTTTCGGGCGTCACCAGCAAGTCTTGCAGGTAGCAGGAGTTTTCGATGCTCCAGTTCGAGCGGTGATAGATGAAATGCACCATGCCCACCGCTTTACCATCGGCCCAGGCCAGCGCCCCGTGGGTAGGTTCGTTCGGGTCGAGCAGGCGTTGCCAGGTGCTTTGGGTCACGGTATCGGGCAGTTCGGTGTTGTAGAAGTGCAAATAGGCTTGCCACAACGGCAGCCAGGCAGCGTGATCGTCGGCGGTGACCTGGCGGATGTCGATCTGACTCATGTTCATTCCTTAACGCGTCAAAGTGGCAGGTACAGGGAAAATTTCCTTGGCGAATACCTTCATCCTAGGCAGGCTAATGGTCTGTTGTAAGAGCCATTAATGACCAATTTCATAGGTCCATTTTCATGTCGAATACGCCGCTTCCCTCGTCGTTCAATCCGGCCGGTATCGAACTCGATCGCCGTCAGGGCCTGAGCCGTCAGCTCTATCAAGCGCTGCGGGTACGCGTGCTCGACGGGCGATTGGCCAGCGGCACACGACTGCCGGCCAGTCGCGATCTGGCGGCGGCGTTATCGATTTCCCGCAACAGCGTGGTCCGGGCCTACGATCAGCTTTACGCTGAAGGCTTCATCGAGGGGCGTGTGGGCGATGGGACTTACGTCGCGCAATTGCCTCAAGCCGCGTGGCCGGTGAAAAAATTATCCACAAAAGTATCCACAGGGTTTTCAACAGGGTTACCCACAGCCTTATCCACAAATTGGCTGGATTTGCCTGTGGTTTCATCCAGTAAAGTTATCCACAGCGACGCTTTGGGACGCGTTGAAAAGAATCATTTGGCCGTGCCGCCGGGTGGTCCACCGCGCGCATTCAGGGTCGGTGTGCCGGCGTTCGATCTGTTTCCTTTCGAGGTCTGGGCCAAGCTGAGCGCGGCTTTCTGGCGTAAGCCGGATTTACAGCAACTGTGTTATGGCGATCCGGCAGGCGATGAGCGCTTGCGCGGGCTGATTGCTGCTTATTTGCGCAGTTCGCGCGGCATGCAGTGCTCGGCTGAGCAAATAGTGATCACCAGTGGCGCACAACAGGGGATTAGCCTTTGTGCACAGTTGCTGGTGGAGCCTGGCGATGGGGTGGGCATTGAAAATCCGGGGTATCGAGCGGCGGGTCATGCGTTCGCTGTAGCTGGCGCGCGATTGCACGGGGTAGCGGTGGACAGTGAGGGCATTGATTGCACCGAATTGGCGGGGCTCAGCGATTGTCGATTGGCTTACGTCACGCCGTCGCATCAGTACCCGACCGGAGTGGTCATGAGTCTGGCGCGACGCCTTGAATTATTGGCCTGGGCCGAACGCACCCAAGGCTGGATCGTCGAGGATGACTACGATGGCGAATACCGTTACAGCGGCGCACCGCTGGCGCCGTTGGCTGCACTGGATCGGCAGGGGCGAGTGCTGTATGTCGGAACCTTCGGAAAGGTCGCATTCCCAGCGTTAAGACTGGGTTATCTGGTGTTGCCGCCCGGGTTGGTTGAGGCTTTCTCCCAGCGTCGTGCGGTGGACGTGCGGCATTCGGAGGTCAGCACTCAAGCGGTAATGGCTGAGTTCATGGCGGCCGGGCACTTCCAGCGACACATCCGGCGTATGCGCCGTGCTGCGTTGAGTCGGCGTAACGTCTTGCTCAATGGTTGGCCTGTGGATATCCCGGGCGTCGCTAAGCTGCCCAGTGTGGCGGCCGGTTTGCACCTGACGGTACGTGTCGACAGCGTGGCCCGTGAGCGCGAATTGATCGAACAAGCCACCAGCGTCGGGGTGGAGGTCAATGGACTGAGCAGTTATTGGCTGCCAGACACGACGCTTCCCGAGGACCAGCGAGCGGGGCTGGTCCTGGGGTTCGCCGCAGTGCCGGAGGCGGCGATCGAATCGGCACTGGCGAGGCTCAAAGAGGTCTGGAGCCCGGCGTGAGCGACGGCGTCCGCATCAGGTCCCGGACTTGATCTTGGTCCAGGCCCGGGTCCGCGCCCGTTCGGCATCGCGAGGCAACGGTTGCAGGGTGTAAAGCGTGCTCATCGCCGTTTCCGTCGGGTACAGGTTCGGGCCGCTCCAACGGTCCCAGCCTGAACCGGCGGGCAAAGGGTAGTTGAAGTTGAACCCTTCGCCTGCGCCTTCACTGTGTTTGTCTTCGTAGCCGAGGAAGAACGGAAACTCGGCTTCCGGATGGCCATGGATCGAGGTGAACAGCACATCGCTGCGCTCGTAGAAAATCGATTGGGTGCCGTTGCCGTGGTGGTAATCGACATCGAGGATCGCGACCTTTTGTGGCCTTGATCGAGGAGTGCCTGAGCGGCGAGGCGACGGCGTTGGCGCAAACCAGCATCTCCTGATTGGTGGTGATTCGCGTGTCCGCCCGGCTCAGATCCGCCGCGCTGATGCCGCTGCCGGCCAATAACGCCTCGCTGGACAGGCCTTCGGCCTTGAAGGTGTTAAGCACCAGGGAAACGGCGTTGAGGGTGGTGAGATGGGAGTGGAGCATGGAGTGTTCCAGCGTCGAGATGCTGGAACGGGAGCAAGTTATGTGCCGAGCGCAATAACCTTGTGGGAGCGAGCTTGCTCCCACAGGGCCGCTTTGTGTCAGATAAGTTCGCCGCACAGGTCGAGTTCAGCCAGCCGCCGAACTTCAGCAGTTTCAAGCCCCGCACCCAGCAGCGCACGCAACTTGCCGAGCGCCGCCTCGCGGGTCATGCCGCCACCGGACAACACACCGGCATCACGCAAGCGGCTACCGGCCTCGTACACGTCGAGATGCACTCCACCTTCATGGCATTGCGTGACCGCGACCACCACCACGCCTTTGTCTCGCGCCCGTTCCAGGCTGGCGAGAAACTCGGGGTTGTCGCTTGGCCCGGTACCACTGCCATAACATTCCAGCACCAGACCCTGAATACCGCTGTTGAGCAGGCCATCGAGCTGCTCGGCGCCGATGCCGGGGAACAGTGGCAGTACCGCGACTTTCGCCAGTTGATTGGGTTGGTTGTAGTTCAGCTGCGCCGGCACGGAAGTCGCCTTCACACCGCCGCCCTGGCGCTCCAGCCGCTTGAACGGATGACGACCGAAACTGCGAACCTTCGCGCAACGAGTCGGGTCGAGCAGCTCGCCGTGGAAGTACAGATGAACCCCCGGCGCCAGGCCTTGACCAAGGGCAACCAACGCACCGCTGAGGTTTTCCCAGGCATCGCTGTCGGTCACACCGGCCGGTAACATCGAGCCGGTGAACACCACGCGGGCATGCAGGCCGAGCAATTGAAAGCTCATGGCCGCGGCGCTGTAGGCCAGGGTGTCGGTGCCATGCAGGATCAACACGCTGTCGCAGCCCTGGACATCGACGGCGTCGACCACCGCTTCACGCAGTTGCTGCCAGTACGCCGGTGTCATGTTGGCGCTGTCGATCAGCGGCGACATCTCGCGAAAGCGCCACTGCGGCACCACCAGCTCAGGCTGGCCGTGCAGGTAGTCGCGCATCCGCGCTTCGAAACCGGACGCCGGAGCCAGGCCGTGGGCACTGGCTTGCATACCGATGGTGCCACCGGTGTAGAGCACCATGACGTGCTGGGCAGCAGGAAAAGTCGAGGAATTCATGGGGGTCTCCGAAAACTGTGGGAGCGGGCTTGCTCGCGAATGGCCGCGATGCGGTCTTGCAGGCTTGAACCCTGAACGGCAGCCTCATCTAGCTGCCACAGCGTAGGGTCGAGCATGACGCCGACCGAACGCTGTGTCACGCCGGGCGCAGGGGATACGCCCGGTTTTTACCGATCAGCGTTGCGCTGCGGTCACGCCTTCCGGCTGAGGCTGTGCCTGAGGCGCAGCAGCTGGCGGATTGGCTGGCCAGGCTTTCAGGTCCAGGTCCAGATCCGGGAATTTGCTCGAATCGAACACCGGGGTCTTGATACCGGCGGCACGCTGGTCGTCGTAGTCACGCAGGATGCGCATGCCAACCTTGAACAGCAGGAACAGCGCGATCAGGTTCACGAACGCCAGCAGGGTCATGGTGATGTCGGCGAACGCGAACACCGTGTTCAAGTTCTCGATGGCACCCCAGAAAATCAGTGCCAATACCAGCGCGCGATAGCCAATCAGCGCCTTGCGGTTTTCACCGATCAGGAAGCGCAGGTTGTTCTCGCCCAGGTAGTAGTTGTAGAGAATCGAGGTGAACACGAACAACGCCAGGGCTACGGAAATGAACATCCGGCCCCATTCACCGACCACGGCAGCCAGGGAGTTCTGGGTCAGGGCAATGCCGTCGCCTTCGAAGCCCGGAGTGTAGAAGCCCGACAGCAGGATCAGCAACGCGGTGCAGGTGCAGATCACGAAGGTGTCGAGGAACACGCTGAACGCTTGAACCACGCCTTGCGCGACCGGGTGCTCGACCGAGGCCACAGCGGCCACGTTCGGCGCACTGCCCAGGCCTGCTTCGTTGGCGAACACGCCGCGCTTCACGCCCATGACGATGGCGCTGCCGATCAGGCCGCCGAACGCCTGGTCCAGACCGAAGGCGCTTTTGACGATGGTGATCAACATGCCCGGAACGTGGTCGAACTGCAGCACGATCACGTAGATGGTCACGCCGATGTACACCAGGGTTTTCACCGGTACCAGCAGGTCAGCGACCTTGGCGATCCGCTTGATCCCGCCGATGAACACCAGACCCAGCAACACCGCCAGGGCCAGCCCGGTGTAAGTGGTGTCGAAGCCGAACGCGTTGTTCAGCGAGTGGGTCACGGCGTGGGCTTGCAGGCCGTTGAAAGCGAAGCCGAAGGTGATCAGCAGCAGGAACGCCATGATCATGCCCAACCAGCGTTTCTGCAGGCCGTGCTGGATGTAGTAGGACGGGCCGCCACGGAATTGGCCTTCGGAGTCGCAGCGCTTGTAGAGCTGGCCGAGGGAGCATTCGAAGAAGCTGCTGGACATGCCGACCAGTGCGGTCACCCACATCCAGAACACCGCACCGGGGCCGCCGAGGGTCACGGCGATGCCGACACCCGCGATGTTACCCGCACCGACGCGGCCGGCGAGGCTGAGCATCAGGGCCTGGAACGAGCTGAGTTGTTCGGAGCTGCTGCGCAGACTGTCACGGAACACCGCGAACATGTGAAAGAAATGACGGAACTGAACGAAACGCGAGCGGATCGTGAAGTAGCTACCGAGCCCGACAATGAGCACGATCAGTACTTTCCCTGAGAGGAAGTCGTTGATGACTTCGAGCATGGATTATTCCTCGCTATTTTTTGTGTGTGCGAATGCTGGATGGTCCGACACATCGCTTTACACCCGATTGTGCGTGGCACACCAGGTGGGTCGAAGGTTCGTCCCCGTTCCATATCGCGGGTTTTATTAGTTCGGTTTTCGCATGTGTTTGGGCCTCGTTACCGACGACCGCTCAAGCGAAGAGGGCCGGCACTATACATAGGAGTGTGCCTTCCGTCTGCACGGTTGTGGTGCGAGCGACGAAACGAGAGGGCTGCAAGATCAAAAAATCGCAGCCTTCGACAGCCTCTACGGGGGTATATCAGACCCTGTAGGAGCTGTCGAAGGCTGCGATCTTGGCGGAACCGGAAACATTCAGCATGTTCGTAAAATCCGCAAAAGCGTTGAAAAAAAAGGGCTTGAGGGAACAAATCCCCAAGCCCTCAAAAGGTGAGAGGTGTCTAGTCCCTCGACCTGGTGAGCGTGCTCTTCAAAAGAGCCTGCGTTCGGTTAAGCCTTCAAAGGCACCAGACGCGGAGCAATCATGTTTTCCGGGCGCAGGATGTCGGCGAGCATTTCTTCGTCGAGCAAGCGTTCTTCGCGCACCAGTTCCAGCACACCGCGGCCGCTTTCGAGGGCGACACGGGCAATGCGGGTGGCGTTTTCATAGCCGATGTACGGGTTCAGCGCGGTGACCAGGCCGATCGAGTGCTCGACCAGTTCACGGCAGCGCTCTTCGTTGGCGGTGATGCCGACGATGCAGTGTTCGCGCAGCATGTCCATGGCGCGTTGCAGCAGGCGGATCGAGTCGAAGATCTTGAACGCGATCAGCGGTTCCATCACGTTCAGTTGCAGCTGGCCGCCTTCGGCCGCGATGGTCAGGGCCAGGTCGTTGCCGATGATCTGGAACGCTACCTGGTTAACGGCTTCCGGAATTACCGGGTTGACCTTGCCTGGCATGATCGAGCTGCCTGGCTGACGCGCTGGCAGGTTGATTTCGTTGATGCCGGTGCGTGGGCCGCTGGACAGCAGGCGCAGGTCGTTGCAGATCTTCGACAGCTTGACCGCGGTGCGCTTGAGCATGCCGGAGAACAGCACGAAAGCGCCCATGTCGGAGGTGGCTTCGATCAGGTCGGCAGCCGGCACCAGCGGTTGACCGCTGATCAGGGCCAGACGCTGAACGGCCAGGGCCTGGTAACGCGGGTCGGCGTTGATGCCGGTACCGATCGCGGTGCCGCCCAGGTTCACTTCGGTCAGCAGCTCAGGCGCCAGGGTCTTCAGGCGCGCCAGGTCTTCGCTCAGGGTGGTGGCGAAGGCGCGGAATTCCTGGCCCAGGGTCATCGGCACGGCGTCTTGCAGCTGGGTACGACCCATCTTCAGAACGTGGCTGAATTCTTCACCTTTGGCGGCAAACGACTGGATCAGGCTGTCGAGGCTGGCCAGCAGAGCGTCGTGACCCAGTAGCAGACCCAGACGGATCGCGGTCGGGTAGGCGTCGTTGGTCGACTGCGCCATGTTCACGTCGTTGTTCGGGTGCAGGTACTTGTATTCGCCCTTGCTGTGGCCCATGGCCTCCAGCGCGATGTTGGCGATGACTTCGTTGGCATTCATGTTGGTCGAAGTGCCAGCACCGCCTTGAATCATGTCCACCACGAATTCTTCGTGGAAATCGCCGCGGATCAATCGGGCACAGGCTTCGCTGATGGCAGCGTGCTTGGCTTCGCTCAGGTGACCCAGCTCGCGGTTGGCGTCAGCGGCGGCCTGCTTGACCATCGCCAGACCAACAACCAGTTTCGGGTAATGCGAAATCGGAACACCGGAGAGACGGAAGTTGTTCACCGCTCGCAGGGTCTGGATGCCGTAATACGCTTGAGCAGGTACTTCGAGTACGCCAAGCAGGTCTTTTTCTGTGCGGAAAGATGCAGCGGAGGACATGATAGAAATCATCTCGATATGGACCCGGTCTGTGCCGGAACACGGCAAATGCTAGGCGTGTGGAGAATTTTGAGCCAATGCTGTTAAACACTAGCCTATGCACATTCGGCATAATGCCGGTGTGACGCCGCGTGTGCGGCGAACGTGTGACCTAAATCGGTGCATTTTCGGGAGGGGCGTGATGAATCTGGAAAGCAAATGGCTCGAGGACTTCAGTGCTCTGGCCGCTACCCGCAGCTTCTCCCAGGCGGCTGAAAGACGCTTCGTAACTCAGCCGGCATTCAGCCGGCGGATCCGCAGCCTTGAAGCCGCGCTGGGGCTGACCCTGGTCAATCGTTCCCGCACCCCGGTCGAGTTGACGGCGGCGGGGCAGCTGTTTCTCGTCACCGCGCGAACCGTGGTCGAGCAGTTGGGTGAAGTGCTGCGTCACCTTCATCATCTGGAAGGCGGGCAGGGCGAGGTGATGCAAGTCGCCGCCGCGCACTCCCTGGCGCTGGGTTTTTTTCCGCGCTGGATTGCGCAATTGCGCAACGAAGGGTTGAACATCGCCACGCGACTGGTGGCCACCAACGTAGGCGATGCAGTGCATGCGCTGCGTGAAGGCGGCTGTGATCTGATGCTGGCTTTTTACGATCCGGACGCAGCGATGCAAATGGACCCGGAAATTTTCCCGTCACTGCATCTGGGGGACACCGAAATGCTCCCGGTCTGCGCCGCGGACGCTGACGGCAAGCCATTGTTCGATCTGGAGGGCGAAACCAGTGTGCCGCTGTTGGCCTACAGCGCTGGTGCGTTTCTCGGGCGTTCGGTCAACATGTTGTTGCGCCAGCGAGCCCTGCGATTCACCACAATTTATGAAACCGCCATGGCCGACAGTCTGAAAAGCATGGCGCTGGAAGGTTTGGGAATTGCCTGGGTGCCGCATCTGAGCGTGCGCGCCGAACTGGCTCGCGGCGAGCTGGTCGTCTGCGGTGGCCCGCAATGGCATGTGCCGCTGGAGATTCGCCTGTATCGCTGCGCGCTGGTGCGCAAGGCGAACGTGCGGTTGCTCTGGCGCAAACTTGAGGGCAGCGTAGCCCAAACCACCACCGGCTCTTGAATACAAAGAAGAACCCTGTGGGAGCGGGCTTGCCCGCGATTGCGGAGGGGCAGGCAACATCAATGTTTGCTATGCCGACCTCATTGTAGGCAAGCCAGCTCCCACAGGGACTTGTGGTGTATTTGATTGACCTTGAGGTCAACAAAACCGCTGCTTTGCACCGCATGACAGATGGTCGTATAGGGGGCTGTTTATCTGCTTCATTGAGGTATACTGCGCGGCCTTCGGCCGGTTTGACTGGCCATAATTCGTACAATCAAGCCACGCATTTTGCGTGGCTTGTTGTTTTTTGACGCGCCTGCGGGCGCCCAGAGAGAAGAGGCACGACGATGAGCGCACTGGTTGGCGTGATCATGGGCTCCAAGTCCGATTGGTCCACCCTTAGCCACACCGCCGATATGCTGGAAAAGCTCGGCATCCCTTACGAGGTGAAAGTGGTTTCTGCCCACCGTACCCCGGACCTGCTGTTCCAGTACGCCGAAGAGGCTGAGGCGCGTGGCATCGAGGTGATCATCGCCGGTGCTGGTGGCGCGGCCCACCTGCCGGGTATGTGTGCGGCCAAGACCCACCTGCCGGTGCTGGGCGTGCCGGTGCAGTCGTCGATGCTCTCGGGTGTCGATTCGCTGCTCTCTATTGTGCAGATGCCCGCGGGCATTCCGGTCGCCACCCTGGCCATCGGCAAGGCTGGCGCGATCAACGCAGCGCTGCTCTCGGCGAGCATCCTGGGCGCCAAGCACCCGCAGTTTCATACCGTGTTGAAAAAATTCCGCGCAGAGCAGACAGACAGCGTCCTGGACAATCCAGACCCACGCATCGCCTGAGGTTGTTGACGATGAAGATCGGTGTAATCGGTGGCGGCCAGTTGGGTCGCATGTTGGCGCTGGCGGGCACTCCGCTGGGCATGAACTTCGCTTTCCTGGACCCGGCGCCGGATGCTTGCGCAGCCGCGTTGGGCGAACACCTGCGGGCCGATTACGGCGATCAGGATCACCTGCGTCAACTGGCTGATGAAGTCGATCTGGTGACCTTCGAGTTCGAAAGCGTCCCGGCTGAAACCGTGGCCTTCCTGTCGCAATTCGTTCCGGTGTACCCGAGCGCCGAAGCGCTGCGCATCGCCCGCGATCGCTGGTTCGAGAAGAGCATGTTCAAGGATCTGGGCATCCCGACTCCCGCGTTCGCGGACATCCAGTCCCAGGCCGATCTGGACGCCGCCGTGGCGTCCATCGGTCTGCCTGCCGTGCTGAAAACCCGCACACTGGGTTACGACGGCAAGGGCCAGAAAGTCCTGCGCAAGCCTGAAGATGTGGTCGGTACTTTCGCAGAACTGGGCAGCGTCGCCTGCCTGCTGGAAGGCTTCGTGCCGTTTACCGGCGAAGTTTCGTTGATCGCCGTGCGTGCTCGCGATGGCGAAACCAGGTTCTATCCGCTGGTTCACAACACTCACGACAGCGGCATTCTCAAACTGTCCGTGGCCAGCACCGATCACCCGCTGCAAGCCTTGGCTGAGGACTACTCCAGCCGGGTGCTCAAGCAGCTGGACTACGTCGGCGTGATGGCGTTCGAGTTCTTCGAAGTCGACGGTGGCCTCAAGGCCAACGAAATTGCCCCGCGCGTGCACAACTCCGGGCACTGGACCACTGAAGGCGCCGAGTGCAGCCAGTTCGAAAACCATCTGCGAGCCGTTGCCGGTCTGCCGCTGGGTTCGACCGCCAAGGTTGGTGAGAGCGCGATGCTCAACTTCATCGGTGTCGTGCCGCCAGTAGAGAAAGTGATCGCGATTGCCGACTGCCACCTGCACCACTACGGTAAGGCCTTCAAGGTCGGCCGCAAGGTCGGTCACGCCAATTTGCGCTGTGCGGACCGTGAGACGTTGGCTGCGCAGATCCTCAAGGTCGAAGCGCTCATCGCCGAATAGTTTCATGTGGCAGCGGCGGAACCTTCAGTGGCCGCCGCTCTCTGATGGCAGGATGCCAAAGTCTGTCTAGGCTTGGGCCGGGTGTCCTGTCTCACCAAATCATTCAGAGGGAAATGCCATGGGAATTATCGGAACCATCTTTATCGGCTTGATCGTTGGCCTGCTGGCCCGGTTCCTGAAACCGGGCGATGACGGCATGGGCTGGATCATGACCATCCTGCTCGGTATCGGCGGTTCGTTGGCGGCCACTTACGGCGGCCAGGCCCTGGGCATTTACCATGCCGGTCAAGGCGCGGGCTTCATCGGTGCGCTGGTGGGGGCGGTGGTGTTGCTGGTGATCTACGGCCTGATCAAAAAGAACTGATTCAAGCGACAAAGCCCTCTCTGCGCCATCGTCGGAGAGGGCTAGAATGCTCGGCGTCACACTGTCCTTTCCTTTGCCGAGCACTTTCATGCGCCGTCTTCTGTTGACTCTTCTCTTCCTGGGCAGTGGTTTGGCCCATGCCGGCGAACTGCCGGAAACCGACTGGCTCGAACTGATGCCCAAGTCGGACCAGAAAGCCCTCGAGGCCATGCCAGAAATCGATCACAACTCCCCGGAAGCCAACGGCACCTTTACCCAAAAGGGTGGCATGAAGCAGAGCAAAGGCTTGCCGGCGGTGATGTATTCGACCAAAACCGTGCCGTCGATGAACGACAAGCACATCCGCATCGGCGGTTATCCGGTACCGCTGGAATCCGATGCCAAGGGCCGCAGCACGTTGTTCTTCCTCGTGCCGTATCCGGGCGCTTGCATCCACGTGCCCCCACCACCGCCTAACCAATTGGTGTTGGTGCGTTATCCCAAGGGCCTGAAGCTGAATGACATCTACACGCCGCTGTGGGTGACCGGCACGCTGAAGATCGAGACGGTCAACAACGACCTGGCGGATGCGGCGTATGCGCTGGATGCGGCGCAGGTGCGGGCGGTCAAAGAGTCGGATTTGTAAAAGCGCCCGTCAGCCTGGCACGGATCAAAATGTGGGAGCGAGCAAGTCCTCTCCCACATTCGTTTTGTGGTGTTAGAGGGATTTGCTGCCGATGCTCACGCCCAGGGTATGACTCGCTCCCGGCGCCAATGTCACCACATCATCCATCACATTCGCCGTTTCAATGCACAGCATGCGCTGCCAGCCATCGTCGGCCATGTCGCTGAACGCTGCGGCGCGGTCGATCCAGGGGTTCCAGATCACCGCCGAGCGCGAGCCGCTGCTGGTCAGTTCAATGCGTCGTTCCCAGTGCGGGTCAACGATGCTCAGCTTCGGCGGGGTATTCAGATAGATGCGGTCGGTCTCACCGGTAAAGCGCAGATCACCGGCCTGAGCGACAGTTTTCCAGTCGTCCAGCGTCTCGATGTAACTCAAGCCATCCAGCCCTTCGACATGCACGTTGCGTACGTCGCTGACGGCGAAATAGCTGTGCAGTGCCTGGCTGATCGTGACGGGTTCGGCACCCTTGTTTTCGCTCGTCAGGCTGATGTGCAGCTGTTCATCCAGACGAATGCTCAGCTTCAAGTCCACCTGATGCGGCCATTCCGGCAAGCCGCCTTCGGGGTAGGGCAGGACGAATTCCACCTTCAGGCTTTCGCCCTCGGCTTCGATGCCGCCCAGTTCCCAATCCATCGCCCGCACCAGCCCATGAGCGGTCGGCGGTTCCTGGCTGACGCGCATGGCCTGAACGCTTTGCGGGTTACGCGACAGATTGCCGAACCACGGCCAGCACACCGGTACGCCGGCACGAATAGCTTTGCCGGTCTTGAACACCGCCTCGTCGTTGAGCCAGATCAGCGGCGGCTGGCCGGCCAGTTGATAACTGAGGATGTGCGCGCCTTGCTGAGCCACCAGCAATTCGGCCTGACCGTGGCGGATGCGCCAGCAGTTCAGTTCATCCAGTTTCACGGCTTCAACGTTGGGCGTGCTCATGGGGTGACTCTCAATCAGGAACAGGGCTGCAATGGACCGCAAAATGGTCGCCGGGTTTAACGAGCTCTAGGCGGAACCGAACGCGTACGGCCACTGCCGTCGATGGCGACAAACACGAATACCGCTTCGGTCACTTTGCGCCATTCGCTGGACAGTGGATCGTCGCTCCAGACTTCGACCATCATCTGAATCGAGCTGCGGCCGATTTCCAGGGCCTGGGTATAGAAGGAGAGCTGAGCGCCCACTGCCACCGGTACCAGGAACGCCATGCGGTCGATCGCAACGGTGGCCACGCGCCCGCCAGCCACTTTGCTGGCCATTGCTGTGCCGGCCAAGTCCATCTGCGCCACCAGCCAGCCGCCGAAAATATCGCCAAAGCCGTTGGTTTCGCGCGGAAGTGCGGTGATTTGCAGGGCCAGATCGCCTTGCGGGATTGGATCTTCTTGTTCGAGCTCTATCATGCCGGGGGTGCCTCTGACCCGTGACTCTTCATTGGTACTTCAGGTTGAATAGCCGTCTCTAAGAAAAACGATTCAGCCCCGAACATACTACGTTCGTCACGTTTTTCGTAAGGCGCCTAAAGGGAAACTCTGCGAAATCGGCTGACGGGCGCCAACGACGGTTTCGCACAGCAACCCCTTACAAGCCGTTGCAATGTTGCGAGTATATCGATCGGTAGACTCCTAGACGACCGTCCGGTTCTCATTTTGACCGTCAAATACGCACCTCTATGTGCTTTTTCGAACAATTTGCTATCGTGCCGAACCTGCCCAAGCCTCCGCCAGCGTTGTTGAGGTTGCAGATCCGACTATAAGAGAAGCCCTTGCCATGACCACAGCGCCCTCGAGCCTCGCGCAGCCAGCCCAACCCGCACGTCCGCTGACCCGTAACGACTACAAGACATTGTCGCTGTCTGCCTTGGGCGGCGCGCTGGAGTTTTACGACTTCATCATTTTTGTGTTCTTCGCCACGGTGGTCGGCAAACTGTTCTTCCCCGCCGACATGCCCGAATGGCTGCGCTTGATGCAGACATTTGGCATCTTCGCCGCCGGCTACCTGGCGCGGCCGCTGGGCGGCATCGTCATGGCGCACTTCGGTGACCTGCTGGGGCGCAAGAAGATGTTCACCTTGAGCATTTTCATGATGGCCGTGCCGACCCTGATCATGGGCTTGCTGCCGACTTATGCGCAGATTGGTATGTGGGCGCCGATTCTATTGCTGCTGATGCGGGTGATTCAGGGCGCGGCGATTGGCGGTGAAGTGCCGGGGGCGTGGGTATTCGTTTCCGAACACGTGCCACAGCGGCACATCGGCTATGCCTGCGGCACGCTGACCAGCGGTCTGACCGTCGGTATTCTTTTGGGCTCGCTGGTCGCCACCGCAATCAACAGCATTTACACGCCGGTTGAAGTTTCGGATTACGCCTGGCGGATCCCGTTCCTGATGGGCGGTGTGTTTGGCCTGTTCTCGGTTTACCTGCGCCGTTGGCTCCACGAAACCCCGGTATTCGCCGAACTGCAATTGCGCAAGGCCCTGGCCGAAGAAGTGCCGCTGCGCGCGGTGTTGCGTGACCATCGCGGTGCGATTCTGATCTCCATGCTGCTGACCTGGCTGTTGTCCGCCGGCATCATCGTGGTCATCCTCATGACCCCGACCGTGCTGCAGACCGTTTACCACTTCGCGCCGACTACCGCGTTGCAGGCCAACAGCCTGGCCATCGTGTTCCTGAGCCTGGGTTGTGTCGCCTCCGGTGCACTGGCTGACCGCTTCGGTGCCGGTCGGGTGTTCGTGTTCGGCAGCGGTTTGCTGCTGCTGACGTCGTGGACTTTCTATCACAGCCTGTTCAACCACCCCGACTGGTTGTTCCCGATGTATGCCCTGACCGGTTTGCTGGTCGGCACCATCGGTGCGGTGCCGTACGTGATGGTCAAAGCCTTCCCGGCGGTGGTGCGTTTTAGCGGGTTGTCATTTTCCTACAACCTGGCTTACGCGATTTTTGGTGGCCTGACCCCGATGGTCGTCACCCTGCTGCTCAAGGAAAGCCCGATGGGGCCGGCCTATTACGTGGCGATTATCTGTGGGGTCGGGGTTCTGGTGGGCGGGTATCTCTGGAAGAAAGGGCGTTAAGCCGACGCTTTCATCGACTGCACTGGCCCCATCGCGAGCAGGCTCGCTCCCACATTTATTCTGTGTTCACCGCAGATCCCCTGTGGGAGCGAGCCTGCTCGCGATGAAGGTGACGCGAATCATCTTGTAAATCCAAATACTGGCCTTTCATCCAATTGTCATATTTCAGCCATAGAGTGTTCACACGGCCTGCTGATACTTGGCCCCGACTTAACACACCTATCTGCTAGGAGTAAGGCATGAAACTGAAGCGTTTGATGGCGGCAATGACTTTTGTCGCTGCTGGCGTTGCGACTGCCAACGCGGTTGCCGCTGTTGACCCTGCTATCCCGAGCTACACCAAGACCACTGGTGTGTCGGGCAACCTGTCCAGCGTCGGCTCCGATACCCTGGCCAACCTCATGACCCTGTGGGCTGAGAACTACAAAAAAGAATACCCGAACGTAAACATCCAGATTCAGGCCGCTGGCTCCGCCACTGCGCCACCTGCGCTGACTGAAGGCACCTCCAACCTGGGCCCGATGAGCCGCAAGATGAAGGACACCGAACTGGCTGCCTTCGAGCAGAAGTACGGCTACAAGCCAACCGCTATCCCGGTTGCCGTAGACGCCTTGGCTGTGTTCGTACACAAAGACAACCCGATCCAGCACCTGACCATGGAGCAAGTCGACGCGATCTTCTCCTCGACTCGTCTGTGCGGTGCCAAAACCGACGTGAAAACCTGGGGCGACCTGGGTGTGACCGGCGACCTGGCCAACAAGCCAGTACAACTGTTCGGTCGTAACTCGGTATCCGGCACTTATGGCTACTTCAAGGAAGAAGCCCTGTGCAAAGGCGACTACAAGCCAAACGTCAACGAACAACCAGGCTCGGCGTCGGTCGTGCAGTCGATCAGCTCTTCGCTGAACGGCGTTGGTTACTCGGGCATCGGCTACAAGACCGCCAGCGTGAAGACCGTGGCCCTGGCCAAGAAGGGCAGCACTGACTTCATCGAAGACAGCGAAGAAAATGCCCTGAATGGCAAATACCCGCTGTCGCGCTTCCTCTACGTTTACGTCAACAAAGCCCCGAACAAGCCTCTGGCCCCGCTGGAAGCCGAGTTCGTGAAACTGATTCTGTCCAAGCAGGGTCAGGAAGTGGTTGTGAAAGACGGCTACATCCCGCTGCCAGCCAAGGTTGCTGCAAAAGCACTGGCTGACCTGGGTCTGCAAGAAGGCGGCAACGTCGCAAAAAAGTAAAACCCTAGGTCCGGGCTAAACCCCGGACCTGTGTAGGAGCTGTCGAGTGAAACGAGGCTGCGATCTTTTGATCTGGCTTCCAGCTGCAAGATCAAAAGATCGCAGCCTCGGTTCCCTCGACAGCTCCTGCAACCCCCAAATTTCCGATCCACTGCCAGTTCCCACGGGCGGCGGATTTGTTGCGTCACTGCATTGTCATCTTTCTGTCATACAGGATCGCTAGGGTGTGCGCATGAATGATCTGGCCAACTCCACCATGACTACAAATCCTCCCAAGCGAATTGACTTCAATACGCCTGAGCTGCACCGCAAGCGCCGCATTCGTGCGCTGAAAGATCGCCTGACCCGCTGGTACGTCCTCGTCGGCGGCCTCGCCGTTCTTGGTGCGATCACTCTGATTTTTTTCTTTCTCGGTTACGTCGTCGCGCCCCTGTTCCAGGGTGCCGACCTGACCGCCAAAGACGCCATCACGCCCGCCTGGATGCAAGACGCCGGCAAACCGCTGATGATCTCCCTCGAAGAACAGAACCAGGTCGCCATGCGGGTTTCCGACAAGGGCCAGGCACTGTTCTTCGATATCGATACTGGTGCCGAGCTGCGCCGCGTCGACCTGCCGATTCCGGCCGGCACCAGCGTGACCTCCATCGCTGAAGACCAGCCCGGCCATCCATTGGTGGCGGTGGGCTTGTCCAACGGCCAGGCGCTGGTGTTTCGTCACACGTATAAAGTCAGCTACCCGGACGGCAAGAAAACCATTTCCCCGGCCATCGAATACCCGTACGGCGAGACACCCATCGCGCTGAACGAGGCGGGCGGAGCTCTGGAGCACGTCAGCCTCAACGCTACCGATTCGACCCTGATGCTGGCCGGCTCCACCGGTGCGCAGCTGCATGTCATGTCGCTGACCAGCGAAGAAAACATGATGACCGGCGAAGTCACCAACGAGCAGAAGCGCATCGAACTGCCGCAAATGACCGAGCCGGTGAAGAACATTTTCGTCGACCCGCGTCAGCAGTGGCTATACGTGGTCAACGGTCGCGCTCAGGCCGATGTTTTCAGCCTGCGCGACAAGAGCCTCAACGGGCGCTACAAATTGCTTGAAGACGGTAATGCCGAAGTGACCGCCAGCACTCAATTGCTGGGCGGTATCTCGTTGATCGTCGGCAACTCCAAGGGTGGCCTCGCCCAGTGGTTCATGGCCCGCGACCCGGATGGCGAGCTGCGCCTGAAGCAGATTCGTACCTTCCAGATGGGCACTGCGCCGATCGTTGAAATCACCGCCGAAGAACGTCGTAAAGGTTTCGTTGCCCTCGACGCGTCCGGCAAGCTCGGCGTGTTCCACAGCACCGCTCACCGCACCTTGCTGGTGGACCAGGTGGTCGACGGCCAAGGCCTGTTTGGCCTGTCGCCACGGGCCAACCGCGTGATCGTGGAGCAGGGCGGCAAGCTGCAGCCGTTGCTGCTCGACAACCCGCACCCGGAAGTCTCGTGGAGCGCGTTGTGGAGCAAGGTCTGGTACGAGAACTACGACGAGCCTAAATACGTCTGGCAATCGACCGCCGCCAACACCGACTTCGAACCCAAGCTGAGCCTCTCGCCGCTGACCTTCGGTACTCTGAAAGCCGCGTTCTACGCCATGCTGCTGGCCGCGCCGCTGGCCGTCGCCGCGGCGATCTACACCGCGTACTTCATGGCTCCGGGCATGCGTCGCAAGGTCAAGCCGGTGATCGAGCTGATGGAAGCGATGCCGACGGTGATCCTCGGCTTCTTCGCCGGCCTGTTCCTGGCGCCGTATGTGGAAGGGCATTTGCCCGGCATCTTCAGCCTGCTGATGCTCCTGCCGATCGGCATTCTGGTGGCGGGTTTCGTCTTCAGTCGCCTGCCTGAGTCCATCCGCCTGAAAGTGCCGGACGGCTGGGAAAGCGCGATCCTGATCCCGGTGATTCTGTTTGTGGGCTGGTTGTCGCTGTACATGAGCCCGTACATGGAAACCTGGTTCTTCGGCGGCGACATGCGCATGTGGATCTCCCACGACTTAGGGATTACCTACGACCAGCGCAACGCTCTGGTAGTCGGTCTGGCCATGGGCTTCGCGGTGATTCCGAACATCTACTCCATCGCCGAAGACGCCGTGTTCAGCGTGCCTCGCGGCCTGACCCTGGGCTCCCTGGCCCTCGGTGCCACACCGTGGCAGACCATGACCCGCGTGGTGATCCTCACCGCCAGCCCGGGCATCTTCTCGGCACTGATGATCGGCATGGGCCGTGCGGTCGGTGAAACCATGATCGTGCTGATGGCCACCGGTAACACCCCGGTCATGGAAATGAACCTGTTCGAAGGCCTGCGCACATTGGCAGCCAACGTCGCGGTGGAAATGCCCGAATCGGAAGTCGGCGGCAGCCACTACCGCGTGCTGTTCCTCTCGGCGCTGGTGTTGCTGTTGTTCACCTTCGTCATGAACACCCTCGCGGAACTGATTCGTCAGCGTCTGCGCAAGAAATACTCGTCGCTTTAACAAAGGTAGAAGTCTGTGAAACAGAACTCCCTGAATGGATGGTTCAAGAGCGGCGCCCCCGGCGTCTGGATCAGCGGTGGCGCGGTGTCCATTGCGGTCATCATGACCATTGGCCTGCTGGCTGTGATTGCCGTGCGCGGTCTGGGTCACTTCTGGCCGGCGGACCTGATCCACGCCAGCTACGACGTGCCGGGCCAAGCCAATCACCTCGTCATCGGCGAAGTGGTGCAGAAGGAAGAAGTGCCACGCGAGCGCCTGAAAAGCGCTGGCCTGCCGGTGCCCGATCAGGGTCCGGAGTTCATGACTCGCGAGTTGATCAAGGTCGGCAACCGCGATCTGAACGGCACCGACTTCACCTGGATTGTCGGCGAGTGGCTGACCAGCCAGAAAACCCCACCTGAGCTGATGGCCATCGAGCGTCGCGAGTGGGGCAACTTCTATGGCTACCTGGTCAACGTCAAACAGGACGGCAAGGTCATCGCTGAAGGCGAGGCCGCATGGCCTGAGTTGCAGGCCCGTGTCGAGCGCGTCAACCAGCTCGCTGTGCAGCTCAAGAGCCTGGAAAAAACCGACATCGGCGCGATCAACGCCGGTCTCGAACGTGTGCGTCTGCACGGTCGCAAACTGGAACTGGCCGGCCATCTCGACGCTGCCGCACAAGCGGACCTGGAGTCCGAGCGCGCCGAGTTGAATGCCCGTTATCAGGAAATCGAAGCGCGTCTGAACGATCTGCACACGCAGTTCAACCGTGACAGCCTGACCGCTCGCGACGCGAACGGTAAAGAGATCGAAATCGGCATCGGCAAAGTGGTTCACGCCTACCAGCCGAACGCGATGGGCACCTTCACCAAGATCGGTTTCTACTTCAGCAAGGTCTGGGAATTCCTCAGTGATGACCCGCGTGAAGCCAACACCGAAGGCGGGATTTTCCCGGCGATTTTCGGCACCGTGATGATGACTCTGATCATGGCGATGATCGTGACGCCCTTCGGCGTGCTGGCAGCGGTTTACCTGCGTGAATATGCGCGGCAGAACACCATGACTCGCTTGATCCGCATCGCGGTGAACAACCTGGCGGGTGTGCCTGCGATCGTTTACGGCGTGTTCGGTCTGGGCTTCTTCGTCTATGTGCTGGGTGGCTCGGTCGACCGCCTGTTCTTCCCGGAAGCACTGCCGGCACCGACCTTCGGTACGCCGGGCCTGCTTTGGGCTTCCCTGACCCTGGCGCTGCTGGCGGTGCCGGTGGTGATCGTGGCCACCGAAGAAGGCCTGGCGCGGATTCCTCGCACCGTGCGTGAAGGCTCGTTGGCCCTCGGCGCGACCAAGGCCGAGACCTTGTGGAAGATCGTGCTGCCAATGGCCAGCCCGGCGATGATGACCGGCATGATCCTCGCCGTGGCCCGTGCCGCCGGTGAGGTGGCGCCGCTGATGCTGGTGGGTGTGGTGAAACTGGCGCCGTCGCTGCCGGTGGATGGCAACTACCCGTACTTGCACCTGGACCAGAAGATCATGCACTTGGGCTTCCATATTTATGATGTCGGCTTCCAGAGCCCGAACGTCGAAGCCGCGCGGCCGCTGGTGTACGCCACGGCGCTGCTGCTGGTGCTGGTGATCGCCACGTTGAACCTGTCGGCCGTATACATTCGAAACCACCTGCGCGAAAAGTACAAAGCGCTGGATAGCTGATTTGAAGCAGCACTGATTTCTATGTGGGAGCGAGCCTGCTCGCGATGGCATCACCGCGGTTTCAGAGTTAAACCGCATTGCCTGAATCGCGAGCAGGCTCGCTCCCACAAAAAATGAACCGAATTTGTTAGCACAGGGAGCCTCCCATGCAGCACGAAGCACACACTCACGGCATCAACATGTCGGCCCTGGGCCGCGACAAACAGAGCCTGAGCCTTGAGCAGGAAACCGTGGCCATCGAAGTGCCGGGCCTGAGCCTGTTCTATGGCGAGAAACAAGCGCTGTACGACGTCAGCATGAACATCCCGAAACAGCGCGTGACCGCCTTCATCGGCCCGTCCGGCTGCGGCAAGTCCACGCTGCTGCGCACCTTCAACCGCATGAACGACCTGGTGGACGGCTGTCGCGTCGAAGGCGCGATCAACCTCTACGGCAACAACATCTACCGCAAGGGCGAGGACGTGGCCGAGTTGCGTCGTCGGGTCGGCATGGTGTTCCAGAAGCCGAACCCTTTCCCGAAAACCATCTACGAAAACGTGGTTTACGGTCTTCGCATCCAGGGCATCAACAAGAAACGCATCCTCGACGAAGCCGTCGAGTGGGCGTTGAAAGGCGCGGCGCTGTGGGATGAGGTCAAAGACCGTCTGCACGAGTCGGCACTTGGCCTGTCCGGTGGTCAGCAGCAACGTCTGGTGATTGCCCGCACCATCGCCGTGGAGCCGGAAGTACTGCTGCTCGACGAACCGTGCTCGGCACTCGACCCGATCTCCACGCTGAAAGTCGAAGAGCTGATCTACGAACTGAAATCCAAGTTCACCATTGTTATCGTGACCCACAACATGCAACAGGCCGCGCGGGTTTCCGACTACACGGCGTTCATGTACATGGGCAAACTGGTGGAATTCGGCGACACCGATACCCTGTTCACCAATCCGGCGAAGAAGCAGACCGAAGACTACATTACCGGTCGTTACGGCTAGGAAGCTGTTGTTGCTCACTGAACTGACGCTGCGGTCCACCGCACCTTACCGGACGCTCCAAGGACGCCAACATGATTAGTAAAGAAGGCCTTACCCATCACATCTCCGCGCAGTTCAACGCTGAGCTCGAGGAAGTGCGCAGCCACCTCCTGGCCATGGGCGGGCTGGTGGAAAAGCAGGTCAACGACGCGGTGACCGCGCTGATCGAGGCCGACTCTGGCCTGGCCCAGCAAGTGCGCGAGATCGACGACCAGATCAACCAGATGGAACGCAACATCGACGAAGAATGCCTGCGCATTCTGGCCCGTCGTCAGCCGGCGGCGTCGGACTTGCGTCTGATCATCAGCATCTCCAAGTCGGTGATCGACCTGGAGCGCATCGGCGACGAAGCCACCAAGATCGCCCGTCGTGCCATCCAGTTGTGCGAAGAAGGTGAAGCGCCGCGCGGTTACGTCGAGGTTCGCCACATCGGCGACCAGGTGCGCAACATGGTTCGCGATGCCCTGGACGCGTTTGCCCGCTTCGACGCCGACCTGGCGTTGTCGGTGGCGCAATACGACAAGATCATCGACCGCGAATACAAGACCGCGCTGCGTGAACTTGCCACCTACATGATGGAAGACCCGCGCTCTATCTCACGGGTCTTGAGCATTATCTGGGTGCTGCGTTCCCTGGAGCGGATCGGCGACCATGCGCGCAATATCTCGGAACTGGTGATTTACTTGGTGCGCGGCACTGACGTGCGTCACCTGGGCCTCAAGCGCATGAAAGAAGAAGTTGAAGGCACAAGTGCCGAAACCGCTAATGTTCCGGGCAAAGCTGACGATAAGTAAGATTGCCCAAGAAAAGCGCCCGGCCCTTTGGCCGGGCGTTTTTGTTTGCGTGAGGCTCTCGAATTGAAAAGCCGAATTGAAAAACCGAATAGAAAAGCAGCACCCGCGAACGAAAAGTCCCGGCGTGACTGAAGAGTTTTGGCAAAGTGCCATCAGCCAGCGTTATGCTTGCCGGGATTTTTAAAGGGGTGTTGGATGAGCAAGATCAGTGTGTTGGTCGTGGACGATGCGTCGTTCATTCGTGACCTGGTAAAGAAGTGCCTGCGTAACTACTTCCCGGGGATCCGGACCGAAGATGCAGTCAACGGCAAAAAGGCCCAGGCCATGCTGGCCAAGGAAGCGTTCGACCTGGTTCTGTGCGACTGGGAAATGCCGGAAATGTCCGGCCTGGAGCTGCTGACCTGGTGCCGCGAGCAGGACAACCTCAAGAGCATGCCGTTCGTGATGGTGACCAGCCGTGGCGACAAAGAGAACGTGGTCCAGGCGATCCAGGCCGGGGTTTCCGGCTATGTCAGCAAGCCGTTCACCAACGAGCAGCTACTGACCAAGGTCAAGCAGGCGCTGAACAAGGTCGGCAAGCTCGACACCTTGATGAACAGCGCGCCAACCAAAATGAACTCGGCGTTCGGTAACGATTCCCTGAGCGCGTTGACTGGCGGCAAAGCGGCGGTGGTCGCACCCTCGGCTGCGCCGGTCAACCCGTTCGCCAAACCTGCCGCCGCTGCGCCAGCCCCGGCGGCCGCGCCTGCCCGTGGCTTGCTCAACAGCCCGCCGGTCAAGGCACCTGCCGCCTCTGTCGCCGCCTCAGCTGGCGGTCGTGGCCAAGGCCAACTGCGCTTGCCGAGCGGCACTCAGCAATGTGTGATCAAGGCCTTGAGCATCAAGGAAGCGCTGCTGGTGGTGAAGCGCAGCGACACCTTGCCGCAAGTCCTCGACAGCGCCGTACTCGACCTGGAGCAGGGCGACAACGCCGAAATTGCCCGTCTCAACGGCTACCTGCACGCCATCGTCGCCCACGAGCCGAAGCCCGACAGCGAGTGGCTGCAACTGACCTTCCGCTTTGTCGATCAGGATGCGCAGAAGCTTGACTACATCTCCCGCCTGATCGCCCGTGGTACTGCGCAGAAGCATTTCGTTCCTGGCGCGTAATCTTCGCCGCCTGACAGTCCGTCTTCGCGAGCAAGTCCGCTCCCACAGTGGAATGCATTCCACTGTGGGAGCGGGCTTGCTCGCGAAGGGGCCATCACATTCACCACACATCCCCTGATCCGCCCATTTTGAAACATCTGTCGACTACGCAGGTCCATTTCAGCTGCTAGGCTCCTTCCCAGGCCTTACTCGACAGAATCTTGCCCATGCTCGCGCGCCTGCTGTTTTTCTGTGGTCTGTTCATGGCCTCCACCTCGGCTGTGGCCATGACGATCTACAGGTCCACCGACGCCAGTGGCGTGGTCTCTTACAGCGACCGCCCCACCAAGGGCGCGAAGGTGTTCGTTTTCCGGGACCGGATGGTCGAGCGCCTTGAGCGGCAGGTGTACCTCGACATCAAGAAGCAGGGGGGCATGGACAGTGTGTTCGTGCGTAACGACCTGTATGCGCCGGTCGAGATCGAGCTGAGTTTCGACGGGCTGAAGAACGTCAGCGGTGCGCCGAGCCGGCCGATCCGTCGGGTTATGCCGGCGCGCAGTAACCTACGTCTGGCACTGCTCAAGGCGACGAACGCCGGAAGGCCGCTGGTCTACACCCCAAGGTTCGAGTATTCCCTGGGCGACCCCTCAGGGGCCACCATGGCCTATCGATATCCACTGCCTTGGCGTGGCGGGCCGTTTCGGCTGAGCCAGGGCCCTAATGGCCAATACAGCCACTACGGGCCGAAGAACCGTTATGCGATGGACATCGCCATGCCCGAAGGCACGCCGATCATCGCGGCGCGCGGCGGGGTGGTGGTGAAAACCGAGAATGGCCAGACCGGACGCGGCAACGACCCGTCGGGCAATTTCGTGCGGGTGCTGCACGATGACGGGACCATGGGCGTGTACCTGCACCTCAAGAAGGGTTCGGTCAGCGTGCGGGAAGGTCAGCGGGTGACGGTAGGCAGTGCGCTGGCGCTGTCGGGCAACACTGGCAACAGCAGCGGCCCCCACCTGCACTTCGTGGTGCAGCGCAATACCGGGTTGGGGCTGGTGTCGATTCCGTACCAGTTCAATCAACCGGTAGGCGCGTTGCCCAACTTTGCGTTGGGCAAGCAGTAAGGAGTTGCCTGACCCAACGCCATCGCGGGCAAGCCCGCTCCCACAGGTCCTGTGCAAATCCTTGTGGGAGCGGGCTTGCCCGCGAAGGGGTCGACGCGGATCTGGATCAGGGCATTAATCCAGCATCAACACCTTGGCCAAAACAATCTTCGGCCCTTTCATCTTCTTGATGATGATCCGCAAACCTTCGACTTCCAGCACTTCTTCCTCTTCCGGCACCCGTTTCAGGGTTTCGTAGACCAGCCCGGCGAGGGTTTCGGCTTCGATGTGGTCCAGGTCGATACCCAGCAGACGCTCCACCTTGAACAGCGGCGTATCGCCCCGCACCAGCAGCTTGCCTGGCTGATACGCGAGGATCCCGCGTTCGGCCTTGCGGTGTTCGTCCTGAATGTCGCCCACCAGCACTTCCAGCACGTCTTCCATGGTCAGGTAGCCAATGATGTTGCCGTCGGCTTCCTCGACCACGGCGAAATGCGAGCCGCCCTTGCGAAATTGTTCCAGCAGTTGCGACAGTGGCATGTGCCGCGACACGCGTTCCAGCGGCCGGGTCAGTTCGGCGAGGTTGAACGACTCGGGAATGTGGTCCAGGGCGGCCAGTTCCAGCAGCAGATCCTTGATGTGCAGCAGGCCGACGAACTCCTGACGCTCGCTGTCGTACACCGGATAACGGCTGAACTTGTGGCGACGGAACAACGCCAGGATTTCCTTGAGCGGTGCGTTGAACTCAAGGGTGACCAGATCTTCCCGGGAGTTGGCCCAGTCGACCACTTCCAGCTCGCCCATTTCCACCGCCGAGGCCAGTACGCGCATGCCTTGATCGCTTGGGTCCTGGCCGCGGCTGGAGTGCAGGATCAGTTTCAGTTCTTCACGGCTGTAATGGTGCTCGTGGTGCGGGCCGGGTTCACCTTGCCCTGCGATGCGCAGGATCTGGTTGGCGCTGGCGTTGAGCAGGTAAATGGCCGGGTACATGGCCCAGTAGAACAGGTACAGCGGCACGGCGGTCCAGAGCGACAGCAGCTCGGGTTTGCGGATGGCCCAGGATTTCGGGGCCAGTTCGCCGACCACGATGTGCAGGTACGAAATGATGAAGAACGCCGTGAAGAACGAAACCGCCTTGACCACTTCAGCGGAATCTACGCCCACGGCACTCAGCACGGGTTCCAGGAGGTGTGCGAACGCCGGTTCGCCGACCCAGCCCAGGCCGAGGGAGGCGAGGGTGATACCCAATTGGCAGGCCGAGAGGTAAGCATCGAGCTGACTGTGCACGGTGCGCAGGATGTGTCCGCGCCAGCCGTGCTGTTCAGCGATGGCTTCGACCCGGGTCGAGCGCAGTTTGACCATGGCAAACTCTGCCGCAACGAAAAAGCCGTTGAGCAAAACCAGGATCAGAGCAAAAAGAATCATGCCGAAGTCGGCGAATATTGTTGCGAGGGTCAAGCCAGGGGAAGGGTCCATGATGGAGTTTTGCAGGTTCCGTGTATTCGAAAGGAAAGAAAAAAGTGCGCCTGAAGGGCAGGCACAAGTCAGCCAATGTAGCGGCTGACCGGATGATTGACTAGTGGCGAGTGCTGGCCGGTATCAGTCGGCGGCGCTGATGACGCGGGATTTGGTGACCTGGGCCGGCGCAAAATGACAGGTAAACGTGCTGCCGTGCCCCGGCACACTGCTGATTTCCATGCGTGCCCGGTGGCGCAGCAACACGTGTTTGACGATGGCCAGCCCCAGCCCGGTGCCGCCGGTGTTGGAGTTGCGGCTGGAGTCGACGCGGTAGAAGCGTTCCGTCAGGCGCGGCAAGTGTTTGCTGTCGATGCCGATCCCCGAATCCTGCACGCTCAGGTGTGCGCCTTGATCGTCGCCCCACCAGCGAATGCGGATATTGCCTTCGGCGGGGGTGTATTTCACTGCGTTGAACACCAGGTTGGAAAACGCGCTGCGTAGTTCGGCTTCACTGCCCTTGAGCAGAATTGTCGGGTCGGCTTCCAGGGTGATGCGCTGATTGCGTTGACCGGACAGCTGCTGAGCGTCGCTCTTGATCGATTGCAACAGGCTGTCGATGGACACTGGCTGGTTGTCCGACGGGTAATCGGTGGCTTCCAGTTTGGCCAGCAGCAGCAAATCGTTGAGCAAGGTCTGCATGCGCCCGCCTTGCTGCTGCATCTGCTGCAGGGCACGGCTCCAGCGCGGGTTCACTTCCTCGACATTGTCGAGCAGAGTTTCCAGGTAGCCGCAGATCACCGTCAGCGGCGTGCGCAGCTCGTGGGACACGTTGGCGATGAAGTCTTTGCGCATCTGTTCCAGCTGATGAATTCGCGTCACGTCGCGCACCAGCATCAAATGTTCGTTGTTGCCATAGCGGGTGATGTACAGCTGAATGCGCAGGCGATCATTGATCGGCGAAGGAATTTCCAACGGCTCGGCGTAGCTGTTCTGCTCGAAGTATTCCTTGAAGCGCGGATGACGCACCAGGTTGGTCACGGGCTGGCCGCTGTCTTGAGGGGTCTTGAGGCCCAGCAGGGTTTCGGCAGCGCGATTCCACCATTCCAGGTTGCCGTCGCTGTCGAGCATGATCACCGCGTCTTTCAGCGCGGCGGTGGATTCCTGGACCCGGTCGATCACCGCTTGCAAGCGCCCGCGTACCCGTTGGTCACGGCGTTGCAGGTGGTAAATGCTGTCGAATACTTCACCCCACAGGCCGTAGCCGTCGGGCGGTGCTTCATCGGGTTGGTGCAGGCGCAGCCATTCGTGCAGACGCAGCAGTTGCTTGAGGGTCCAGGCCAGGTAAAGGCCCAGGCCCACGGCGAGGCTCCAGCCGTAATAGCCGGAAATCAGGCCGATCACCAGGCAGGCGGTGACCAGCAACAGCATGTGGCGAATCAGGGTGCCATGCCAGTTTTGGTTCACGAAAAATATGCATCCTTGTCAGCAAGTCTGGCGGTCGGCTCAGGCCTTGGTGGAGAACCGGTAGCCGGTGCCGCGCACGGTTTGTACCAGGTTTTCGTAAGCATCGCCGAGGGCTTTGCGCAGGCGACGGATGTGCACGTCGACGGTGCGCTCTTCAACGTAGACATTGCCGCCCCAGACCTGATCCAGCAATTGGCCACGGGTGTACGCGCGCTCCTGGTGGGTCATGAAAAACTGCAACAGACGGTACTCGGTCGGGCCCATCTCGGCGGGTTTGCCGTCAATGGTCACGCGGTGGCTGATCGGGTCCAGCAACAGGCCGCCGACTTCGATCGGCGCTTCGCCATCGGTCGGGCCAGCGCGTCGCAGCACGGCTTTGAGGCGCGCAACCAGCTCACGGGGGGAAAACGGTTTGGTGATGTAGTCGTCAGCGCCGACTTCCAGGCCCTGGATCTTGTTGTCCTCTTCGCCCTTGGCGGTAAGCATGATGATCGGGATATCACCGGTCAGTTCATCGCGCTTGAGGCGGCGGGCCAGCTCGATGCCGGAGGTGCCGGGCAGCATCCAGTCGAGCAAAATCAGGTCCGGTTTACGGTCGACGATAATGGCATGGGCCTGCTGCGAGTTCTCCGCCTCCAGGCAGTCGTAGCCGGCCATCTCCAACGCAACAGCGATCATTTCGCGAATGGGCGCTTCGTCGTCGACGATCAGAATGCTCCTGCCAACCATGCCTTAATCCTCTTGTCATTTAACTGTCTTGCGCCGCATTAGATAACGGAATTATTGCAGTCGTGTGACAGTATTTTAGCCGCCCTGCGATTGTCGCGATCCTGAACTAAGCTCTCAAGTCCGAATCCTGACAACCACAAGAGGAAGGTTTCCATGAATCACATTGCTCAATCCTGGAAGGCCCTGCTGGTCACGGCTGCGCTAACGTTGCCGTCCGTGGCCTTTGCCGCCGAACCGGCCATGATGAAAGACGGCGTGATGGTCGACCACAAGGGTATGACCGTTTACACGTTCGACAAGGACACTGGCGGTAAGTCGATGTGTAATGCCGATTGCGCCAAGATGTGGCCACCGATGATGGCTCCAGCGGGTGCCAAGGCCGAAGGTGAATGGACGATCATCAAGCGTGATGACGGCATGATGCAGTGGGCTTATGACGGCAAGCCGATGTACACCTACAAAATGGACATGAAGCCTGGCGATAAGAACGGCGAAGGTTACAAAGATATGTGGCACATGCCGAAGCACTGACCCGTGTAATCCGCTCCTCGGACTTGGTCACGGGGAGCCTGTAGCAGCTGGCGAAGCCTGCGTTCGGCTGCGCAGCCGAACGCAGCCTGCGGCAGCTGCTATAGTTCAATCGCAGTCAGCGCAACGCGTAATCCAGCACAATCCCCACGAAAATCGCCAACCCCGCCCAATGGTTATGCAAAAACGCCTGGAAGCAGCGCATCCGGTCCTTGCTGCGGGTGTACCAGAACTCCCACGCAAAACAGCCCGCCGCCACCAGCAACCCAAGGTGGAACCAGCCGCCGAGATGGAATTTCGAACCCGCCAGCAGCAGGCAACCCAACGCCAGGCCTTGCAGGGTCACGATGATCGCCCTGTCGGCATCGCCAAACAGAATCGCGGTGGATTTCACCCCGATTTTCAAGTCGTCGTCGCGATCAGTCATCGCGTAATAGGTGTCGTAGCCAACCGTCCACAACAAATTGGCGATCCACAGCAACCACGCTGAGGCTGGAAGCTCACCGGTCTCGGCAGTGAACGCCATTGGCATACCCCAGGAGAACGCCGCGCCCAACACCACTTGCGGGTAATAGGTGTAGCGCTTCATGAACGGGTAAGTGAAAGCCAAGGCCAAACCACCCAGCGACAGCCAGACAGTCGCCGCGTTGGTGCACAGCACCAGCAAGAAACTCACGCCCATCAGCACCGCGAAGAACACCAGGGCTTCTTTTGAACTGATCTTGCCGCTCACCAGTGGCCGTTGCTCGGTGCGTTTTACATGGCCATCGACCTTGCGGTCCGCCCAATCGTTGATCACGCAACCGCCAGCACGGGTCAGCACCACGCCGAGCACGAAAATCACAATATTGGCCAATGACGGCGAACCTTCACCGGCAATCCACAATGCCCACAACGTCGGCCATAGCAGCAGATAAATGCCGATCGGCTTGTCCATGCGGGTCAGCTGAATGAAATCCCAGGCCCGTGGATTCAAGCGGTTCAGGGACTTGAGCAGGCTCTGGTACATCAGCAGTTCTCCGGATGGGCGCGGGTGGCGTGCCACAAGGTCGGCAGGAAGATCTCGGCCACCAGCACGCTTAACGCGCCACGGTCGAAACGCGAGCGCCGGCCCCACAGTTCAGGCGCCTGAGCCTCCACCGGCAACCATGCTTGAGGATAGTGACAAACCTCGATGGCCCGGCGCTGAAACGCCTGATCGCAAAACAGCAATTCACCCAGGGAGCGGCTGCCCAGCTCGTCCATATGCAAGCCGTCGCCTTGCAACGCGCTACGCGCCGCCACGCTGCGGGCGAATACCCAGGCGTCGCCGTTACCGCGCAAATACACCTCGCGCACCCAGCCTTCGCTGCCCTCGGCCAGCTCCAGTGCGGCACATTCGTCGGCGCGCAGCGGTTGCCAGCCTTCGAACAGCGGCGTGACGCTGAAACCGTCATTCGACAGGCGGATCAAGCGCCGGGTCAGCGACCCTTCATCGAACAGCCAATCGAGCGTAGACGTGTCGGGGAGGGGCGTCAGTTGGCTTTGTGGAAGCCAGAGCGGCGTCGGGGAGGGGGCTTTTGAGTGCGGCACAGTGAGTCATTATTGGCAGCAAATGAGGCGGCGAGCTTACCATGTCAGACGGCGATTTTGATTGATCCGGCCTGCCGTTGCGCCGAACAGGCTTGCATCTGCCGGCCCCGATCAGTACAAAACGCCCTGAGCCGGACGGCAGCGCTTCACTCATCGACCGTTCGCGCCGGCAAAAGCCTGAATCTGAGGAAGTACCTGAATGAAAAAGTGGCAATGTGTGGTCTGCGGCCTGATCTATAACGAAGCCGACGGTTGGCCCGATGAAGGCATTGCGCCGGGTACGCTGTGGCAGGACGTGCCGGAAGACTGGCTGTGCCCGGACTGCGGCGTGGGCAAAATGGATTTCGAAATGATTGAAATCAACTAAGAATCAAAGGAGCAACAAGGAATGAACGCACCTGTCGTGATCGTCGGCACTGGGCTGGCTGGCTACAACCTGGCCCGGGAGTTTCGCAAACTCGATGGCGAAACCCCGCTGCTGTTGATTACCGCAGATGACGGACGCTCCTACTCCAAGCCGATGCTCTCCGCCGGCTTCGGCAAGAATAAAGACGCCGATGGCCTGAGCATGGCCGAACCGGGTGCCATGGCCGAGCAATTGAAGGCTGAAGTGCGCACCCACACGCGCATAAGCGGCATCGACCCAGGCCACAAGCGCCTGTGGATCGGCGAAGAATCGGTGATCTACCGTGACCTGATCCTGGCTTGGGGCGCGGAAACCGTGCGAGTGCCGATCGAAGGTGATGCGGCGGACGCCGTTTTCCCGATCAACGACCTTGAAGACTACGCACGCTTTCGCGCGGCCGCGGCCGGCAAGCGTCGGGTATTGCTGCTGGGCGCCGGTTTGATCGGCTGCGAATTCGCCAACGACCTGATTCTCGGTGGCTACGAGGTGCAACTGGTTGCCCCCTGCGAACAGGTCATGCCGACCTTGCTCCACCCGGCGGCGGCCGCTGCGGTCCAGGCCGGCCTGGAAAGCCTGGGGGCGCGCTTCCACCTCGGGCCGGTGCTCAATCGCTTGCAGCGAGTGGCTGACGGCCTGGAAGCGCATCTGTCCGACGGCCAAGTCATCCCGTGCGATGTAGTGGTGTCGGCCATCGGTCTGCGTCCGCGCATCGACCTGGCCGCTGCTGCCGGTGTGCAGGTCAATCGCGGCGTGGTGGTCGACCGTCAGCTGAAAACCTCTCACGCCAACATCTACGCCCTGGGCGACTGCGCCGAGGTCGATGGGCTGAATCTGTTGTACGTCATGCCCCTCATGAGTTGTGCGAGAGCGCTGGCTCAGACCCTCGTCGGAAACCCTACGACGGTGAGCTATGGCCCGATGCCGATCACCGTGAAAACCCCGATTTGCCCATTGGTGGTTTCGCCGCCGCCACGGGGTGCGGAAGGCGTGTGGACGGTCGAAGGGCAAGGCACGGACATCAAGGTGCTGTGCCGTGACAGCGCCGGCAAATTGCTGGGCTACGCCCTGACAGGCGCGGCGGTGATGGAAAAACTCGCCCTGAACAAAGAGCTTCCGGCCCTGTTGGCCTAAATAGCGGTCGTTCTGTCGGAATCACCCCGTTTTTGCCCCTACAAAGGTCGCGGGGAGACTGGCGCCGCTCCTGCGCGCATGCCATCCTCATTCCCGTCTGCCGCAGAGTAGAGCACCTGCGGCGCCTTGGGCGCTGTTCCAACGAGAACAGCACGGACATAACAACAAAAAACCGTCAAAGGGGCTTCACTAATGCGTAAACCAGAACTCGCCGCTGCAATCGCGGAAAAAGCAGATCTCACCAAAGAACAGGCCAACCGCGTTCTCAACGCCGTTCTCGAAGAAATCACCGGCGCTCTGCATCGCAAGGATAGCGTCACGCTGGTGGGCTTCGGGACCTTCCTGCAACGCCATCGCGGTGCCCGTACCGGCAAGAACCCGCAAACCGGTGAGCCAGTCAAAATCAAGGCCAGCAACACCGTCGCCTTCAAGCCAGGCAAGTCGTTGAAAGACAGCGTTAATCCGTAACACGCACCGACTACCCGCCTGGCGGGTGAGCGAGATCAAAAATGGGCACGCCAACGAGGTTGGGTGCCCATTTTTTTTGGTTCTTCACGGCCTTGTGCTGGGCTTTGCGCAGGATGCGCCGACTCAGTTGACTGATCCACCCAGGCCTGCTTCCGCCCGTTGCATCAATGACGCGCACCCTCGACCGACCAGCGGTTCAAAGCACTTCTTTTGCAAGTAACGTCGCCGAACTGGTCGAGAATAAACTTCTAGAAACCTCGCAAGCTGAAACGTATCAGCTTCAGAAAAATATCAAATTATGCACAAATGCATTTTTTCTTGACCCGCAAGATCGAGTCCCTTAAGGTTAATTTGCTGTATGTATATACAGTATTTTTTTTGATCGAATATTTATTCGAATTCATTCATGGACGAGGTATCACCCTATGAAAAGCAACACTGAAAAATTCGGCAAAACGCCCCATCAATCCAGCCTCTGGACCCGCGCTGATGCGTTGAAAGTCCGTGCGGACGATCCCACCACCACTCAGCCGCTGGTCAGCGCGGATTTCCCGGTATTGAGCAACGAAGTGTTCATCTGGGACACCATGCCGCTGCGCGACTTGGACGGTAACGTGACGTCCGTCGATGGCTGGTCGGTGATCTTCACCCTGACTGCCGATCGTCATCCAAACGACCCGGAGTACATCGACGAGAACGGCAACTACAACGTCATCCGCGACTGGAACGACCGCCACGGTCGGGCAAAGATGTACTACTGGTTTTCTCGTACCGGCAAGGACTGGAAACTCGGTGGCCGTGTGATGGCTGAAGGGGTTTCGCCGACCGCTCGCGAATGGGCCGGTACGCCGATCCTGTTGAACGACCAGGGTGAGGTGGACCTGTATTACACCGCTGTCACCCCGGGCGCGAGCATCGTCAAGGTGCGGGGCCGGGTGGTGACCACCGAACATGGCGTCAGCATGGTCGGCTTCGAGAAGGTCAAGCCGCTGTTCGAGGCCGACGGCAAGATGTACCAGACCGAAGCACAGAACTCCTTTTGGGGCTTCCGTGATCCATGGCCATTCCGCGACCCGAAGGACGGCAAGCTGTATATGCTGTTCGAGGGCAACGTGGCCGGCGAGCGCGGCTCGCACAAGGTGGGCGAAGCGGAAATTGGCGATGTGCCGCCGGGTTATGAGAACGTCGGCAACTCGCGTTTTCAGACTGCCTGTGTCGGCATCGCCGTGGCCCGTGACGCGGACGGCGACGACTGGGAAATGCTACCGCCGCTGCTGACCGCCGTGGGGGTCAACGACCAGACGGAACGCCCGCACTTCGTGTTCCAGGACGGCAAGTACTACCTGTTCACCATCAGCCATACGTTCACCTATGCTGACGGTGTGACCGGGCCGGATGGGGTGTACGGTTTTGTCGCGGATTCGCTGTTCGGCCCTTACGTGCCGTTGAACGGTTCCGGCCTGGTGCTGGGCAACCCGTCCTCTCAGCCGTTCCAGACCTACTCGCACTATGTGATGCCCAACGGCCTGGTGACCTCCTTTATCGACAGCGTACCGACCGACGCAACCGGCACGCAGATTCGTATCGGCGGCACTGAGGCACCGACGGTGGGCATGAAGATAAAAGGGCAGCAGACGTTCGTGGTGGCCGAGTACGACTACGGCTATATCCCGCCGATGCTAGACGTCACGCTCAAATAATAGCGATACAGGGCTTTCAGGCAGCGGGTTTGAGGTCGATGAAAAAACCGTTGTGGATATGATCGAGATATCCCGCCTGATTCACTGCGACGTTGATCGCAAGCCCCATTGAATAATGTGTAGTAACAGCCCTTCGTTACTGGCTGCAAGGATGCAGCCAGTAACGGGTATCTTCCCTCCGCTACCGCCTCCTGTTCGTCAGGCCAGCATTTTGTCTCGCGTTTCCTTCAGATTCGCAGTCACCCGCGACACCCTTGCCTCTGGCTAACACCTCCTCTTGCCGGGTGTGTAAAGGGCTTCTACCTCCAAGTCATCCAACTCACCACCACAGTGAGCCAAACAGCGCCAGTGACGGCGCTATTCGCCATGCCTGGCGCACCAATAAAAAGGTTCTTCACGGTTTTCCGGGAAGAACCATTTTTTATGGGGGGCGGAGTACTTTCTTTCCTGGTGGATCAACTGACTCGGCTTTGTTTCCTGGCGAGAATCGCTGCTATTTCCGGCTCATTCAGGTGATCCAGCGCTCGCTCCACCAACAAATGCACCCCGTCGGCCAGGCGGCTGAGCGACAGGGCTACGGAGCGGCGTGAACCGTCCACGTCGTCGGCGAGGTCGGCGGCGATGGCGCTGATGGACAAGATATCTTCCGAGGCATTGGCGAGGAGGGCTTCAGTGTTGATGCCCGGGCAGACGCTGAAGAGTTGGCCTTTGCGTTTCGGTGGCTTTGGTTCGGCTGGCGGGAAGTGATGGTCGAGGGCGCGTTCGGCGGCGTCGTTGAGTTTTTTTGAATCGGGGCTTTCGTATGGGGAGACCGGATCGGTGTCCGGTGGGTTAGGTGTGACCTTGAACATGACCTTCAATTCCTTGAGTGATGCTGACACCACTTCGCCGACTAAACGAAGGGGTGGCAGCTGTACGCAGGTTAGTCGGACCGGGGAATTGAAGAAGCCGGCGCACCCAAAGGTGCCCTACGCACAGCCACCATCAAAATGCAGGTAGCAAGTACCTGTCTGACGGACGCTTGTACAACTTCAATTACCAGCGGGCGACTAAACCCGACCACTGACGATCAGTGACACGAGTCAAGTTACCGACCGACCCCAAAGCGCACAAGCCGGCGGATTCTGGCGTAGCCGTAGGCAACGACGCAAGGTGTTGTAGCTTTCACGGCGTTACCTACAAGGCTTTTAAACAAGCACTGTCAGGCATTGGCGTGGGATCGATTGGAAAACCATTTTTGATCAGGATTGGGGGGGCTGAATCAGGTTGCCGAGTTCGTCGTAATGGTGGTGCAGGCTGCTGGCCGCACTGTGTTCGGCAGCAACTGACCGAGGGCGTCGTAGATAAAGAAGCGATGGACTCGACTGACCGGATGGCGAGGGAACATGATGAGCGCGAGCTGGAAAAATGAGCACACCGACTGGATCAGGTGCCCATTTTTGTTGGACGCAGAGATGAACGTCTAACAAAGTCCCTCTACCAGTACCTTGTCTTTCTCGCCACCCCAAGGATCGTCCAGCAGGTACTTGGCTAGAACTCTGCTGTCTGATGGGACCAGAGTGGTTTTGTAAGAGATTTCTTCACCCTCGCAAACCTCGAAGTACAACGCATAGTCGCGTTTCTCTAGATCAAGCTCGACCTTGAAGTTTTCAGCAACGGATGCAATTTCCACATGACTGGGATCTGTGACATGAAACGGCACGACGATGCAGCGCTGGGTGCTGGGTGCTGGGTGCTGGGTGCTGGGTGCTGGGGTCGAGGTGGAAGCTGTCTTCCAGTTTCAGGTGCATGTTTGCACCGAAAGCGTCTTCGGGTAGGGGGGCAAACACAACGTAATCGCTATGAATGATCGCACCCTGCTCCAAATTAACCTCGCCCCATTGGCTTGAGGCTTCGTCGAAGGGCCGTGAGCGGAATTGAATCTGGCTGTGGGAGATTAATAGGTCCATAACTTGAGCTGTCTTTTTCATCCATAAACCTCGATCGGTATCCTGCTTGGTTTCTCCGACACGTTGATCCTAGAGTCCCCGGCCTTGCTCAGGCTTTTTTCTCTAAATAGAACTTCAGATATTTTTTTGGTCTTTCTTGAAAGGCTCGCGCCTTACCGAAGCTATAAACATCGTCAAAGTATTTATAAGCCTGTGAATAATCTTCCAGTTCAAAGTAGACCATTCCCAAGTTGATCAACGGACCTGTATCGATATCTGACTCTCGGCCATCCAGGGTCTTTTGTGCCCAGTCTTTAGCGGCCTCGAAGTCACCGTTGTCGAAGTGCAGGTTGAAAAAAGAACCTGTGACCCATGACGACAAAGGTGTCCATTCAAGTTTTGGTTCAGGAAGCAAGTCCCATGCTTTTTGGTACAAGGCCTGGCCTTCATTTTTTTTGTTTTGCTCATCGAGCTCATTGCCCGAGGCCATAATGGCCATTATCTCGTCTGCCAGTTCGGGATTTTCATCGGCTAAGTCTTTCATATGATAACTCTGCATTTATGGTAGGCGTCCTTTTGACACTTTGATCGCTATAAGTGGCGTCAGATTACTAACAGCCTACTCTAGGAATTCTACTGCAGTTTCCCCTTCTAAGGCTTGAACGGCCGTTCGATAAATGACCGTCCAACTATCCTCTGGCGATCTTTTAAGAATATGTTTTGAACCAAACACGTAGATGGTGTCGCCAAGTGAAATTTTTTCTTTTATGTGCTGTGCCGAAGGTGAAATTAAAAATTGATGTAAGAAAACCATGGGTCGGCCCTGATGATACAACCAGGTTGGTCCTCCCACCCATACAGGTTTTTCCTTCAAATACAGGAACTCATTTTCCAGACGTTCTGTTAGCCATTTCTTTTTATTTTTGGGGGCGCCTTGCTTAACGTATTCGTCGTAAAGGCCCCGTGCAAAATCTTCTGCACCTTCGGCCTCCATCGACGCGGATTGCTTTTCTGCAATCTCCATCGCAGCACCCCAGAAAACGTGAAAATCCGTCAACCCGCTCATGTTTTCTCCTGTGAAGCCTGCTTTACCATTGCCCGGTAGTTTTTATAACTTTCACCAAGTCCCGCCCGTATGGCGATTGATGGACCCGAATCAAGACTCAGATATAGAAGTTGCCGCCCTTCGCGATATTGGCTGCCACCTCCAGCACGCCGCCGAGGATGTCGACCATCATTGAGGAGTGGTTGAGTGCATCGTCCAGCCGGGCGGCCCAGAGCGCGTCAGACGTGCGCGGGGTTCATCCGCCGCAAGGGGCTGGATGCGACGCAATCGTTGCGCCGGTTGCGTATTTCGACGCCTTCCATTGCCCCCTTTCTCCCTGTTGATTACGGTACGCGCATCAGCGCAACCTTCAGGCGTTTGATCTGCTTCGGATACTTGAGGCATCGACTGGACGTATGTTATCCACACTGGTTCGCTTACTCCTCGTCTATATCCTCCTCATTAATCAGTCCTTGAACAAATCGGATAAAATTTGAGCAAACATGTTTTTCAGATCGGCTCTGATTCTCTTCAGGGCTCAGATCGCTATCAAAGCTATCAGTCGTGAAATAACTGATGGAGCCCGATTCAAGATTCAGGCAAAAGAAATTGCCGCCCCAGTCGTTCGCGAAAGGTAGGAGGTGCGCAGGAATAACCTGTTTCTTCAGCATGGATTGGTAAGTGGACAGCAGCGAGGGGGAGCCATGGGCAATCGGCTTGAAGGCGGCCACTTCCAGTGGCTCGTCAAAATCTTCGCTGAGCCAATATGTCCGTTCCGGCATACCGCCGTTGTACTTGAGGTAATGGTCTCGAAAAGGGGGCGGTAGTTTCTTTCCGATAGCGGACTCCAGATGGTCCAGATCCACTGGAGTAATGGTTGCTTCGTCATCTGAGAATGTGTTTTCGATCATGACTCATCTCAAGGGGGCGGTATCAGTTTGTAGGGCGACGTTGGCCGCCACTTCCAGCATGCCCCAAAAATGTCGACCATCATGGGGGCCAGAAGCCTAGGCTTGATTTTTATAAGGGACAAACGTGCGGTTGGCGATATAGAAACCCAAGCCTTTGTAGCTTTCGAATTTTTTCTCGATCATAGAATCGGCCAACTGCTGAGAGATCAGCAGGTCTCCCGACTGTGGCTCACGAGCAATCCCGCACATTCCTGCAGCATTGTCCAGGAACCAGGTTTTAGTGAAATACATAATCGATCCATCATCGTCCCGTTCGGCGACAGATTGCCCTTTGTCGATCGCGTTGACGGTATTGATGGCATTCACAATGAAAAAAGTTTCGTCGACCTCTTCCCCGTCTGCAATGACGACAGCAGGCTGAATGAGCTGGATGTCCTGAGCAGATCGATGGGTGAGAAAATCTGCCAGTCGCTCAGTGACTAGTGGAACTCCCCCTAGTAGCCATAGGCAGTCATACGCAAGCAGTTTATTTTTCTTACACGAAAAATAAACCTTTGGCTTGTCCATATTCAATGGGTAGGGTTTTCCCGCCAACAATGACAGGTAGTCAAAGTTGGAGTCGGCGGTTTCATAGGAACCGCTTTCGATGTCATACGAGCCGATCAGCTGTTCGCTGTAGTAAGTAGGGGCTTTCCAACCTAAGATCATGTTTGAATTTCCTAGTCGTAATAGGCACCGGCCGTCCAGCAGGTTGGCGGTGGGGTCGTACTCGAAATGCCTTTGCAAGGCGGCCGGCGTTATCGAGGGCCGTCTAGTGTGTTTGGCATTGTCGCGTAGGTAAGCGACCACTGCGGTAAGGTCCCCGTGCGCTCACTACTCACTGAATACAAAGCTTTCTTGTGCCAGATTATGTTCGGTCCGGTAATTGGTTTCCCATTCAAGGTAGTCTTCGGGAGGTTCTTGGCTGATTCCCTGGGTGGACCAATATTGTTTTCCATAGGCTATCAACATGGCCCAGTGGTACTCCAGTTCGTGGCTCCTTGAAATGACAGCCATGTAGTTACTGACAGGCTTGTTTATTACAGGCGCAGCAGCCATAAGCGAATCGGCTTCCGCTTCGGTCCTGTTGGCATAGTGAACAATAATTCCTCGGATGACTTCGACCCAACTACGCATGTTGAAAATAACCGTTTCAACCAGGTCATCATCATCTTGGAAAACCATCCCATCGACAAAATTATCTCTGTGCATCATGAACAACCTTTAATTTTGAATGCGCGACATGGGACGGGATCGCTCCGGCGGCTCGTGCGGCGGGAATGTTATTGGTGAGGTGAGAATGTGCGCCCTGCACCGTGGGCGGGAAGAGGGCGTTGCTGAAACTCTCGCACCGGTTACTCAAGCCCTTGCCGGCCCCGGTCTTGCTCATGGCGAGGCCGACGATGGTACCGACCACCACGCCGGGCAGGAAGCAACCGAGCCCGCCGGTGACGACGGTGATGCCCATGGCCGCGACCGCTGCAGTTGTCGCCACCACGGTGATCGCAATATTGGCCGCCGCCTCCAGCACGCCGCCAAGAATGTCGGCCATCATCGAGGTGTGGTTGAGTGCGTCGCCCAGCCGGGCGGCCCAGAGCGTGTCAGACATGCAGGGTGTTCATCCGCCGCAAGCGTCTGGCCACCGCGCAATCGTTGCGTTTGTTGCGCAATTCGATGCCTTCCATTGCACTGTTCTCCTTGTTGGTTACGGCATGCGCATCAGCGCGGCTCTAAGGCGTTTGATCAGCTTCGGATCCTTGAGGCAATCGGCCGGCCGTATGCTATCCAGGGCGGGCACTTGTTGTTCGATCCACCACAATCCTTCCTTGAGCCCTCTTTTACCGTAGAGGATGACCGCCATGTCGAGGTTGCCATCCAGTTGTTTCGCCAGGGTGCGGGCGTTGTCGTCGAGATAGTCCTCTTCGAATAACCGCACAAGCACTTGCCAGTCGGCATCGCCGAGGTATTCGTCTTCCAGTTGTTCCATCTTCCGCGCTCACTGGCCGGGTCAGATCCATGACCTGAAGATTAACCATAAAAATAATCAAAAAACCGTTCGAAGTTTTCTTCCCCAAGTAGGGGGCTGACTTCCCTTGTGAGTAATTCTACGAACTTGCTGGAAAGTTCGTCATCATCGTTATAGATCTCAAAAATTTCGAATTCGCCGTGGACAACCTCAATCAATTTGGCAAAAGCAAAAAAGAAATCAGCCAATGAGTCGGCAATTTTGAAAGGCAAAGCCACGTCATAGCTGGCAAATACAGGCGTACCCTCAGTGTCGGTAACGGCGATGACAGGTTTACCGCCTCCGATATCATCCATAAATACTACAAAACTGGCTGGCCAGCGTGGGTTGAGCTGCGACTTGTTTGAATTGCCATCCCATTTGTAGCCCGCTTGGTCATCTTCAATGGTGTTCAGGTCAAAAAAACGTATCGGAGTCAAACCTGTCTCCATCTCTACACCCACAGGCTCGTAGTTGTCATAGAAAAAATCAGTTTCGACAGAGCGCTCAAGCGTTTGCGGCCATGTGGCGTTGACTTGGCCATTCTTTTCGAATTTGCCGTCCAACAGGAATTTCTTATGGATACGGTGCAGCTCTATCAATGCCTTTTGTAACGTGCTCATGTTCATTTTTCGCCCCCCGCAAAACCCCCGAGCAGAACTTTGCTGTCGTCCAGCACGAGATCGATCCAAATGCCATTCAGACGCTTACTCTTCATATATATATTGTTCATTAGTCAGTCCTTGAACAAGCCGGATGAAATTAGAGCAGACATGTTTTTCAGATTGGGCCTGATTCTCTTCAGGGCTAAGATCGCTATCAAAGCTATCAGTCGTGAAATCACTGATGGACCCCGAATCAAGATTCGGGCAAAAGAAGTTGCCGCCCCAGTCGTTCGCGAAAAGTAGGCTTCCTTCCGATAGCGGACTCCAGATGGTCCAGATCCACTGAGGTAATGGCCGCTTCGTCATCTGAGAATGTGTTTTCAATCATCACTAATCCCAAGGGTACTTAATGTGAAATTACGCCGCCAGCACGGCGCCAAGGATGGTCTAGCTCGACATTTTTCAATATCAATGCTGATCAGCAAGATTGCGTGACCGTATGAAAAGTTTTCTTGTTTTCATCAAAAAACAAATAAGCCTGCGAGTTATCATGGCTTAAACCACTAATATCGAGTTGCCCCAAAAAAAACATTGGTTTTCCATCTTGTATAGGCCATTCGGGGTTTTGGAGCCATTTAGGTGGTGTCTTCAGAGAACGAAAATCACTTTTTATTTTTCCCTTTAACCATAGCTGCAGCTCTTTGGTGCTAAGTGATTTTTTGTCTTCAATGAGGCTGGATAGATAATCTGATGGTAGGGACAACCATTTTGGCTGAACTTTCAGCGTTAGGTTAAATAGCTCTTTATATTTTTTTTTGATCTTGTGGGGTATGTTTTTCTTGTTTAGAAAGTCAGATAGAAGAGTTTGGGTGTTATATATGGATTCAAGGTTTTCATAGTTTTGACTGATGGCGTATGTGTATAGGTCTGACTCTGCCACGTAAGCTGGTAAATTTTTCTCGATTCTTAGTAACTCTTCAATTGATGAGTTGGCATAAATTTCCGCTTCGAATTCTTTTGGCGAAATGGATGCTTCGACAAATTGCTTCACAATTTCTATAGCAGTCATTACTTAGCTCCTAGATGTCTGAAATTATCAAGTTCGGCATGTTGTTCTCGTGTGACTTCCCGTAAGTTTCGGGGGTCGTTCACGCCGCCTGAAGTTTTCGAGGCTTCGTGTCGACTCTTCCAATACCTTGATCTCACTACGTCTCATGCAGGAGCTTTGCACCGTTAGCGTCGCCTTTTTCCAGCGTTTTGAACTGGACACAACCCCAACCCCAACCCCATGGGTCCACCCATCGGTTATGTCCATATTGATAGAGGTTTAATCCTCCCATCAACCCAATAGGATCCGACTTTGTAAACCATCCCACATCCGGATCACGTATTGAAAGGCAGCCCAGTCTCCCGGTCCAGGTACTGCCTCTGAAACTTCAGGTCCTACTCTTTTACGACCATCGACTAGTCAATCAGTCTCGTACCAACTCATCGTTTTCATCAGGCGGTTCTTTCTTGACGAGTTCTTCGTAATTTACAGGCTCTGAGCTTAAGGTGGCAGGCAGCCATTTGCCATTGATTTTCTCATAGCTACCTCCTCTGTAAGGATGACGGGCGATAATTTCGGTAATTTCTTTTTGGAAATTACTCTCTTCATACCAAACGCTGCCGCATTCACCGCATCCCCAGAATGGCGGCGAATGGGTGTCAATCAAATCTACCCATCCTGCGCATTGAGTAATAGGGCATCGATAATGTATGTCTTGATTCTGATTCTGAGCACTATCCGCAGTCTTGACGCATTGCGTAGAGGAGCCGCAGCAGGGGCACTCTATCATTATGAAACGTTGACCATTTTCGACCAGGGGCAAGACGAAACTTTGCTGCTGCGCATTCAGTTCAAAGATTTCCTTGCAGACTTGGCACTGTGTACTTTTAATTGAGTCCATATGGATTTTCCCCTTCAGGATACCAATGTAGGGTCTTGCTATTGGTTTTATGGTAGGCCTTGTCCATGGGAACAAGATGGCTTTGACGATTGTTGCCTCCCCTGAAAATCGGCTTTTTATGATGTATATCAAAGCCATCAGTAACCAGGCCTTTCTTCATTCTGTCCGCGCCAGCCTGATCATAGCTTTCGTAGTACAGGCGATTGAGCCAGCAGCCGTCGGGCAGTTGGGTCTGGATCAGGTTGACGAGTTCGTCGTAGTGGGAGGGCAGGGTGCCGGTCGCGCTTTGTTCGGCGAGCAACTGACCGCGGGTGTCATAGGTAAAGACGCGATGGATTCGACTGATCGGATGGCGAGGGAACATGAGCGCGAGCTGGAAAAATGGGCACACCGACTGGATCAGGTGCCCATTTTTGTTGGACGCAGAGATGAACTTCTAACGAAGTCCCCCTACCAGTACCCTGTCTTTCTCGCCGCCCCAAGGATCGTCCAGCAGGTACTTGGCTGGAACTTTGCTGTCTGATGGGACCAGAGTGATTTTGTAAAATATTTCTTCACCCTCACAAACCTCGAAGTACAACGCATAGTCGCGTTTCTCTAGATCAAGCTCGACCTTGAATTTTTCAGCAGCGGATGCAATTTCCACACGACCGGGGTCCGAGACATGAAACGGCACGACGATGCAGCGCTGGGCGGTGGGGTCGAGGTTGAAGCGGTCTTCCAGTTTCAGGTGCACGTTTGCCCCGAAAGCGTCTTCGGGTAGAGGGTCAAACACAACATAGTCGCTATGAATGATCGCACCCTGCTCCAGGTTAACCCTGCCCCACTGGCATGAGATTTCGTCGAAGTCCCGTGAGCGGAATTGAATCTGGCTGTGGGAGATTAATAGGTCCACGGTTTGAGCTATCTTTTTCATCTATAAACCTCGATCGACATCCTGCTCGGTTTCTACGATGCGTCGGCTCTAGAGCCCTCGGCCTTGGTCAGGCTAGCCTTTGCTTGTTTTTAGAAGGGCAAGGAGTTTTTTATTGCTGCGAATTTTTCTAACGCAGCACCTTTATCTCTCAAATAGTCCAAGGCGGCGTCTAAAGTTGAAAATTCTTCGATTTCTTCATTTTCATCATCTTCAAGTAAGTCCATGCGAGATTCGTCGATTGAAAAATAATATGTGTAATAAATATTGTCTTGTTTTTTTATGGCGTACTGGAATAGAAACGCCCCCCTCTCGATCAAGCGACTTTCCTCGTAGCCTCGCCGTTTACCGGTGTTGAGTGCATCTATGAGTTTATTCATGTTCTAACCTGTGATGTCGATACGGACCATTGTGGCCGCCTCGTTATTCGAAAATGTATTCTCGATCATCATTAATCTCAGCTTTAATAGAACCGTCACCGTTCTGATCCACTTTTTCATAGGGGATCAATTCAGTTACCCTTGAGTAAATCGATTGGTTCGGTTTCGGTTAGCTGGATCTTGAAAAGGGTAATCACCTGCATGCTGAGTGGGACCTAGGCTCTATCGATTGAGCCGACCTTCTCCGTATCGACCACTTCTGCACCTACCAGATTTAGTTCTTTAAGTGCAGTGGCGGCGTGAGGCGAAAGAAATACGAATCCAAGTAAAGTAATTTCATCGATACTAAAAAAATCTGTACTGATATTTTCTTTGATTGTCAGGCTGATGATATTTTTGATTTCGCCGCTCGCTCGAAAATTAATCTTCGACAGTGTCTGATCGATCACGTCCACAGGCTCCTTGTCTATTCGTTGCTGGCGCATGAAAAAATATTGGCGCTGTGCGACCGAAACGCCCTTCGGGTTGACGATCTCCAGTTCTGCGATCTCCCATCGGGAAGTCTTGAGGGGCTGGAAGGCTTTCAGGAAGCGCTCACTGACAATATGCCCACTCAAAGGCTGTGCGAAAGTCAAAGTCATAGCGCTTGTCCTTGGTAATCAGCACCAGTTTTTTCGGGAGGGGAGCGAGAGCTTCGTCGGGGCCCGCGTCGTGCCAGTCGGCATCCATCGCATCGTCATAGGCGCCAGGGCTGTACGACTCATGAATAACGCCATCAATGAAGGTGGGGCAGTCTTTGTCTTTCTTGAATGCAAGGGTATAGAACATGAAAGCCTCTTGTCAGCAAAGTCGACCGGTACTGGATTTGGTTCGTATTCTTCCTGAAACAGTCTTCTTGCGAGGGCTGCTTTGTAGTGATGAAACCTGTTGCTGTGCCAGCAACGCCGGGACCGCCAGCCCCACGCCCGGGGTCTTGCCGGTGCGGATCTCGCGCACCACCACCGAACCGCCGCCAATGGTCACGTTGGAGGAGATCAGCCCGGAGCCCACCACCTTGGCGTCGCAGGTGCTGCGCTCGCCGCTGCGCACGGCGGGCTGACCGTTGATGGTGACCTTGTCCGAGCCCTCGGCCATGAACTGCGGCGGCATCGGCGGATGCTTCATGCAGACGAGCAGGTCCAGCGGCTTGGGCACGGCGCCGGGCGCCGGGGTGGCGACAGTAGGGCGCCACATCTGGGAGAAGAAGCTTTCGGCCATGTCCAGGTAAGTGGGCTCGGCTTCCGGCTCGGGTATTTCCAGTTCGGTACCGGCCGGCGCGACATGGGACGGGATCGCCCCGGCGGCGCGGGCAGCAGGGATGTTGTTGGTGAGGGTGTTGGTGGAGCCGGTGAGAATGTTCGCCTGCACCGTGGGCGGAAACAGCGCGTTGCTGAAACTCTCGCACAGGTTACTCAAGCCCTTGTCGACCCCGCTCTTGCTCATGGCGAGGCCCACGATCGTGCCCACCACCAAGCCGAGCACGAAGCAACCCAACCCCCCGGTGACGAAGGTGATCGCGATGTTGGCCGCCACCTCTAGCACGCCGCCAAGAATGTCGGCCATCATCGAGGTATGGTTGAGTGCATCACCCAGTCGGGCGGCCCAGAGCGCGTCAGACATGCGGGATGTTTATCCGACGCAAGCGTCTGACCGCCGCGCAATCGTTGCGCAATTGTATGCCTTCCATTGCACCTTTCTCCTTGTCGGTTACGGCATACTCATCAGCGCCATTCTCAGGCGTTTGATCAGCTTCGGATTCTTGAGGCAATCGGCCGGTCGTTTGTTACCGAGGGCGGGCACTTTCTGTTCGATCCACCACAACCCTTCCTCAAGCCCTCTTTTACCGTTGAGGACGACCGCCATATCGAGGTTGCCATCCAAGGCTTTCGCCAGCATGCAGGCGTCGTCGTCGAGATAGACTTTGTTATACAAATCCACGAAATCCTGCCAATCGGCATCGCCGGTGTATTCGTCTTCCAGTCCCATTCTAAAAACCTGCAAATGATATTAAGTTACTACCGGTCGGGTTTCGCGTCGACGGCGCCCGAATTCCATCATAACCATTGGCTTTCGACCAGACGCCAATCTGATGGGTTTGGGTGCATTTATCGCCGGTAATGCTTTTAAGGGAGGCGCCTAATTGTTTGCGCACATCGGCTCGGGTCAAATCCAGGACGTTGTTGAGCTGCAATTTTTTGCTGACCAGTACCCGTTTGGACAGATCAACCCCCCAGTGATTGACCTCTCCTAGTGCGGTCTTGCGTGAGTTCACGCCATAGGCCTCCCAGTCCCTTGGCGGTCTTACGTTGAATGGTCACATTTTGGATTTTATATTCATTGTAAATAATTTTCAAACTACTCAAGAATAGTGTGGTTAGTGTGAGCCTGGTATTAGGTGGCGTTTATCAGCAGTCTAAAATTTCTAACTAAGTTGAGTTGCTCTGAGTAAACACTAGAAATTATATACCCAGAGTTCATCGAATACGAAGTCAAGTCCAAGATAATCAGCTAAGGACTCGAAATCATCATGTTCTTCGGGCAATGAAAGGCCAATGCCGCTGATTTTATCTATTTGCACGAAGCCGGACCATGCTACTTGCTCTTTGGAGTGCCTAAGAACGTCGGCTACCGTCATTCCAGCCCAAAGCTTATTCTGGTAATTTCCGGTAAAAGATCGATTGCAGGAAATGGAAGAAATAATTCCGTCAGTACCGTGATAGGCTCCGATAAGCCCATCGTCTATTGTGAGTGAGTTAACTTCCTTGTGGATCTTATATCGACCTGAGATACGTGCTTCAATCTTCTCTACATTTTCGCCTATGCATATTCCGCCGATGGACTTTTTTGGCACTATTATCTTGGTGATATCCATTGCTAACTCTACTTTGGTGCATTCATTAAGACGCTGTCTACGAAAACAGGGCTGTTCACAATTTTCTCGTACTTTTCAACACGCTTGGCTCCTATACGACCCTGAACCTCGCCATTCCTGTATACCTTCCAGTAATCGGATTGGTGGTCGCCACCGCCTGGCTCGTTCAAAGTCCTGCTCGACTATCCATCCATCAAGGTACATTTTCGCCATGTCATATTGACCGTGGGCATCACCGGATTCGGCTCGGGCAAAGTGAAATTCCACCGTTTTGGATGTGGTATCAATCTCCCAATAATCGCGTTTGTTTACCTGGAATAGCCGAACGGTTTGATCGTTCACCCATTCAACAGGACCTAGCAACGACTCAAAAAGACCCCGCGCGACGCTGATTCGCGTGGCTGTGAAAAATGCTTCAGGCGTGTTTTTTGAACCCTGCACCAGGACGCCGATTTTGATGTATTGATCCGTGCGCCAAGCAACCGTTGCTTTGAGCGTTTTGGACGGGTTTTTTAGTGAGCGTCCCGAGGTGCCTGAGAACCGATAGTCACGTTTGATGATCTCAGCTTGGAGCCTATGTATCGGGTCGTTATCCCACCCTTTGAGCGCCGCCAGCGACAAAAGCGCTTCGTTAATGTCCTCGATTAGCGACTGGCGAATGGCGCTGTCCGTAGCGTCCGCAGGTAGCTTATCGAGGTGCTTGAACGGATGAGAGTAGGTGCAAACATCCAGAAGCGTTTTCTCTGCTTCGACTGGAGCTGGCTGAAGAACTACTTTGGAAATGCCGCCAGCAGGTAGCTTGCACTTAGTAGCAAGGAGATAAACGTAGAGTACGGCTGCCTCCCGAACGCTGTGAGCCTGGAGGCGCTCCGTAGGGGAGTCGATTTCGAGTGCCGATAAATATTTGCTCATCAGGATCTCTGCCTAGGTCGAATGACGTTGCGAACCCTCCAGTCGGAGATCGAATCTTCAACTTCAGTAACGACGTTCGCGCTGCGCATTATTCACTGAATACGCAGCTTTCGTGCGCGAATTGACCCTGCCAGAATGGTTTATTCGTATTTTCAGAAGAATTTACCCTTCTGTCCATTTGATCACGACAACGGCATTTCGAAAACAATCTTGCCTAAACGGTTCTTAACAAAATAAATATTGTCTTTTATTTCTGCGCTTTTAAAATAATCACTCCTGTCAATAAAGCTTGGGATGTCGTTCATCCAAATTTTCTTCTCCGTCGAATTCTGTGAGTTAGTTGTTTCGCAATACCAGCTCTCGCCAACTTCAGGGCTTAAAAGTCTAAAAACATTGATTTTTTGTTTTTTGTCTTTACTGATTTTCGAGAGTTTTTTAATTTGAGTTGTTAATTGAAATTGAGTCTTTTTCACCGCGTTGCGAGTGGAATTTATTACACTGATGACTTCTTTATTTTCGACTTTTTTTGTGGCGATGGTAATAAGCGCGTTGCCTAACTCGTCTAACAGCTTGGTATTCTGAGTGAAGCGGTCTAGTGACAAAAAACCTTTGAAATCGAAATCTTCAATAAAAATATTAGTCACGCCTAGCACATTATCAAATAAATCCTCCTCGCCCCTCGGACCCAATTTCACGACTATTTTACTGCTTCCGTTGATGTCTATCTTTGGCAGCAACGCCATAAATATCTGCGTAATGGGGTGGCTTAACCAACGAATACGGACATTCTCTGGCAAAATGGCCGAGTCGCTTTCTTGTAGGGTGAACATATTCAGATTCATTGCTGTGTTCGCTTTAAAAAACTAGCTGGTACTTAGTATTATTCTGCCGCATACAAATGAATTGCATCTTCTGAAATTTATATTATTTTTCTGCTTGGATGTGCCTGAACTGGAGAGATTAATAACTCGCGCAGATCGCCTGAAGTCACGGCGCCGTCAAGAAAACTCAAGAGATCGTTTCTTTCTGCCTTATATAATTTTCCCTTGAAAATTATTTTTTTACCTTTGTAAGCGATCAGTTTGTGTGCCACATAATAGTAATCTGAAGTCATGTGAGGCCTTAGATCTCTAAGTGAGTCGAGTGCTTGAATGTAATCCCCTGAAAGCGTTGGTTGTAACATCATTGAATAGATAGCTTCTCTGCTTTCATTCGGAGCCAATTCAAGCACTTTGAGTTTTTCCAGTCGATAGTTGTTTTTCATACTGGTTCGATTAACACGAGCTACTAAGCCAGGAGGAGAAGTCAGAAATATAAATTTCATTTAAAATCAGTTCTAGAGGTATATCCTCAATGCTATCGGCTATCTCGTCATAAGGGGTGGGTAATACATAGGAAAATCCGAAGTCATCATCGATAATTATTGAGCCATTAAAAATGCGTTGACGCTTTGTAAGTTTTTTTACTTGGCCAAAAGACATCCCTGTAGAAAGCACACCTCTGTAAAGTCCTTGGTAATGTACATTACAGCCGATTGAGTATATTTCTCCGTCAGAAAGGGTTGCTATGGTGATGGTGTCGTTTACCACATAGGCCATCCTTGTTTTCCCGTCTGGTAGATTATAATTTTTTATTTTTACGTTATGTTTTCTATATAACTCATCGATATGGCTGGAAATGTTTTCCCCTAATAGTACGTTTGCTGCTGAGTGCTTGGATTTGATGTCTGCTGCAAAGTCAATCATATTTAAGTTCCACCATTCATTAACGTGCCATTAACATAGACTGGAGAGTCTTTTATTAGGTCGTAATTTTTGAAGTCGCCATGTCCAATTCTGCCAAATACAATATTTTCTCCAGATTTATTGGCTTTGTACACTGTCCAATAATCGTTTTCGTGAATGTTGGGCTGGATGGAACCGTAATCTTGGACGGTAATAAATACTCGTAGAGTACGACCGCCTCTCGAATGCTCTGAGTATTCAAGTGTGGGTAAGTGCTTGCTCGTCAAGAGTTTGATCTCGTCAAACATTCCTCAGGATAAATTTTCAGTTTGCTATTGTCCGTAAGTATTTCAAAAATGGTTAGGGAATCATCTGCGTGATTGATCTCATAAAATCTTTCCGTGAAGGTGCTTCGCCATATTTTTTCAGTAATCGAAGTGATTTTATCGGCATTGTATTTATAAAGAGTTTCGAAGTATTCTCCTGTATTGTTCAAACAGTAATGCCCTATAGGTTTGTCATTCAGAAACTTAATAAGGGAAACCGAGTCAAGGTTGGCCTCTAGGTTGCCGTTTAGCTCACTGCCGAATGTAAGTTCAAGGGTTTGATCGGCCTCATGCAAAAAAAACCGTCTATAAACAATCCATTGTTTTTTAATTGTTACGTATTTCGCAAATTTTAACTCGCCTATTATTTTGTTATCCTCATTTAAGAAATAACGTTGTCTGTTTTTGGCTGGCTCAGATTTTTTTTTAAAAAAATGCCCAGGCTTACATCCCTGGAGTTCCGACATATAGGGGGCCGGCGAATAGGAAGGCATGATCCCCATGCCCCAGATTGTCGTTTTGTAGTTTTTCTCCACAGACGATATAAGCTCTGAATATTTATCCTTATATTCGTTGAGTCGTGCGTGTAAAAAGTCCTTCATGGGGCATCTCCTACTTTGCTAATGGGAAAACCTTTCCGCCGTTGAGCTCCAAGTTGAATTTATTTAAACCCGACTCGAATCCAGATTTTGTGTTCGCCCCCGGATCATAAAGCCGGAACGTGTTGTAGTGCAGCCCGGTCTCTCGGTAGAAAAACTTATTCCCGTTTTTTATCCAAACATGCATGTTATGGTTTTCGCTAAAAAGTAGAGCCGGACGTTGTTTAGCTCTTCCGGCTCTTTTTCTAATCTAGTCTAGAAAGTCATCGTTTTCCAAATAATAAGTAACTGCTTTCAGTAGTTCTTCTTTGCTGGAGTTCGGATGATGTTCTATTTTATTTTCAATGATCGCTTTGAGTATCGGAGACTCAAGGAATGTTCCGTATTCGTCATCGAACTCCATTTCTTCGTCGTCATTTTCTGCAAGGTAATATTTTCTATTTAGGATGTCGTTTTCTGACTCCAAATCAAAATCAGTATCCACATATAACCAGCCGGCATTGGGTAGGTCATTACGTTTTTGCAGAAGTTCGTCAAAGCCATTAATGGTTATCATAAGTACTCCTTGTTTTCGATATTTCGTACCGCCGCCCCATTTATTTCGACCGCCTTTACCATCAGGGTGGTAGATTTTATGATACGTTTTATGATCATTGAAGTCGGCTAGCTGTAATGAGCCTGGTTTGTTTCCATGATGCCAAGTCATATTGGCTGGGGATGTTCCTCTGAACGTCCCATTCGGCCGTGGCTGCACAAGCTCTACAGCGCCAGGGTATTTAGTCTGCATTTGACGTTTAAAGTCCGGATCTGTTTGCATTCGTTTGTAAACAGATTCATTTGCGCGGCTAAAGTGCTCTGCGTCAGTCATTTTGTATTCGGACGCGTTCAGTGAGTGCTCATGGAACACATGATATTTCCCTAGGTCGCGAGATCCTTCACCATTGTATAGCCCAAGCGGATCTATCCAGGTCAGGGTGGGTGGGGCATAACTGTAAAAATTCAGCCCTCCCGCCAACCCAATCGGATCCGGCGTGGTAAACCGCCCCACATCCGGATCATAAAACCTGAACATATTGAAATGCAGCCCCATCTCCCGGTCCAGGTACTGCCCCTGAAACCTCAGGTTTTGCTCTTCAATGTAATACGGCTCGCGCACCTCTTCTAGCATGTTGCCCCACACCCGATAACTCGCCTGCCAGACGTTGTGGCCCTCCGCTTCGGTGAGTTGTTCCGGGAGGCCGCTGATGCGGGTGCCGTCGACACGGGGCCGGGGTTCGTAGCCTTCGTCCTCGTATAGAAAAATGGGTTTAATCGCAATAAATGTACAAATTCAAATTTTCATCGTAGGTATTATTTAGGAATTTTATAAAGTCATTCAGCTCGATTGAATTTGGTTTGCCAGTTTTCATTATTTTTTCAATTTCAACTATTAGAGATTTTATTTCGCCAAAAAGAATGCTGGTGTCGGAGTAGTAATCGGAAAATTTATGTATTTTCGGGAAGTCTTTTTTGGGTTTTGCGATGCTCAGCAGAATATCGTGTGCGTTTTCACTCAGAGAAAATACGGAGGTTTTTTCATTGATGTTTTTTTGACTTTCTGAAGCCATAAAATCGAGTGGCATAGGGGTACCTAATTTTTAGGACGAGAAGGCGAGCTCGTCTTCTTCGTAAAAAACAGCGCCCAGCTTCGTTGGGTACGGCCGGATGTTCAGGAAATTTTCAAGCTTGTATGAAAGTAGATTGAATATGTCCATTTTTTAAGGTTTTCCACTTGCCTTTCGCACATTTTTCTCGACACGAAACGATGTGATGGTGCTATTCAGTTTGCCTAATAACCTGGTGCCCGTCATCTGAGAATGTGTTTCAAGCATCACTAATCCCAAGGGAGCGATTGAATTTGAAGTCGCACCGTTGCGTCATGAGACCGACGAATATGGATATTTTCTGGTGTAATGATTCTGTTTATTTTCAGGGCTAGCGCTCAAGGAGCAAAAGGATTGAGGAGGGTGTTTCTTTAAATTTGCACTTGTAGTTAACAAATTCAACAATGAAGATAAGCGTCTCTCGTAAATTTTGTTGGGCGGAGGTAATGTTTTTCGTTAGGATAATTATTTTTTCAGAAGGATCTACTCTTACTTTGGTCATTCCTTCTTCTGGATACCGCAAGCCAAATAAACAGTCAATTACGGCATCGACATTCTTGCCATAACTATCAGGGAAGCCGAATTTTTCTGCTAGGGCTTCATACAGTTGCTCGGTATCTTTTATTTCAGAAAAATCCAGCTCAATCGTTGCTTTTATGTTCATTATTTCCATCCTCCAAGGTTTATTTCTATGAATGAATCATAGTGATCGTGAGGGTAATAAGCTTGGCCTGTTTTTTTGTCGACGACGATGCGCCGAGCGCCATTGGTTCCTACATTAGGCGTTTTAACCGTCCATTCGTGATAGGGCCCGCTTCCTGTGTTCAGTCTTTGGCTGTTGGGGTTGCCGATTGTGTGGGTGTTACTGAAAGGCGTGCCGTCGTTGGAGTAGCGAGGCTACCTTAATTTAGTTCGGTTAATGGTGCTTTGCAGCTCTCTCATTTCCTGTTTTGACATGCTGTGCCCCCATTTGCTTTTGATCGCAGCATGGGCTTGCTTAGGGCTTTTAGCAAAATGAGAGCATTTTAAACCCAGTGGGTCGATATAACTGTGCGGATCGGAGGCATAACCGTAAGCATTTAGTCCCCCGCCAACCCAATCGGATCCGGCGTCTTAAACCGCCCCACATCCGGATCATAAAACCTGAACGTACTGAAGTGCAGTCCCGTCTCCCGGTCCAGGTACTGCCCCTGAAACCTCAGGTTCTGCTCTTCAATGTAGTACGGCTCGCGCACCTCTTCTAACGTGTTGCCCCACACCCGATAAGTCGCCTGCCAGACGTTGTGGCCGTCGGCTTCGGTGAGTTGCTCGGGCAGGCCGTCCTAGGTCAAACGGGTTTCGCCGAGTGGGTAGCCGTGGGGGGCGTGCTCGGTTTTTCAATGCGCCGGCCCAGTGGGTCGTAGGTCATCCTGAGCACGCTGCCGTTTCCACTGCGCACCTCAATCAACCGGCTCTCAGCGTCGTAACCGAAGTGCTGCAAGTCCCGTTTAGCGCTGCGTTCGATCAGTCGGCCGGCGCCAGCGGGTGGTGGGCCGTCCAGCAGGTTGGCGGCGGCGTCGTAGGTGAGGGTTTCGCTCTGGCCGTGCAGGTTATCCTGGCTAGTGATGATTCGGCCATTAGCATCATCGGATTCGTGGGGGCGTCATGTTTATGAACCTGACTCTCTTTTTATAAGTTTTCCGCTAGTGATTTCCAGAAAATCTTTAATGCTCCCATGAGCTACTTCTATATATTGGTTGACAGTAACTTTATCAACAATGCCGCATAGGTAGCTCCAGTGTCTGCCAGTTTCACTGTGAAAATAAATTACCCCCCACTCGCAGGGCAAGATATGCTGTTTAGAGTCGATAGATATTATGTTCCAGATTATCCCGCCGAGGTTTGATATTTCTTCTCGGGTGGCTTCGGTAAAAACAATTATTCCGTCGTCGAGCCGTCCTTGTGAGGTGTTGCAATCAGGGCATCTATTAAGTTTAGGGTCGTAATTTGCATAGCAATTCTCGCATGCTTTGTATTTCATGACGGCCTCAACTATTTTATTGGGATGCTGGATGTTATGACCCTTGGTCCTGTTCCTCGATGTTGCCTAGGGCGAGGAAGGCGGCACAGAAACCGCTCCACTTTTCTACTGTGTTATCCCTGGATCCGGAGCGGGAATGACCACACTCGCCCAACTGGCTGTACGTTTGCGTTGTGTCAGAGCACGCAATGCTGCTGCGTCAGGCTCGCCCTTTTTCGTGAATTTGACAGGTACCAAAACATAAAGCGTTACCTTTTCATCGTCGGGGATCATCTCTTTTTCAGTTCTCGTATCCCAGGCTTTATCCACGGCCACGAAAGCATCCACTTCGTCTGGCCAAGCCAGGTTGGCATACATGGCCTCGGAACGACGAATCAAGAAGCCTTCCGACAAGGGGCCATCATCGACCGTGTGGCGAGCGAGCAGAGACAGCAACTCAACCGGAAAAACCCAAGGACTGTGGGGGGTAAAACCTTGCTGCGTGAGAGGCCAGTCGCCAGGCAAGCATACGAATAATTCGGTATGAGGACTTTTGGCAAAAAGTCCGATGGTGAAGAGTAACTTGAACTTGTTTTTGCCATCAATACAGCTGATACGCAGCTCCAGACCCTCTTCATTAGTGAAGGGACTCTGTTGTGCGGGTAAAACCCAGCCAGCGGTGTTGTGCACGAAAGTGACTATAGAACCACCAAATTCCTCGGGCCGGCTTTCAACAATGTCCATGATACTGACCGCCCCCGATTTTCTTAAGGTGGACGCAATCCCTGTAAATCCCCAGGTATTGGCGATGTCCAATGGCGCGGTATTCAGCCTGGTGTGCAGTCGATTGATGTTGGCATGGTGTTCTATAAGAAGATTGACGACGTCCTGATGCCCAAAGGTAATCGCGTCAATCAGCGGGGTGGTTATGCTGTTAGGCCATCCATCCACCAAAGCACCGGCCTCAAGAAACCATTGGCATGTTTGTAGATGTCCATTTCCAGCGGCTGCGGCAAGTGGCGTGCTATTGCCGGAGCTGACGGCAGGCTGGTCCAGCGCAATACCTAAAGACACCAATAAGCGGCAAATTTCGGTTTGACCCCGTTCGGCAGCCATGTGCAGCAGGGTCTCATGACCAATAAGGCCATACATGGGCAGGTGCAATAGAACGGAATTTTTCTCTAGGCGCTTTTTTAGTGAGGCTGCATTTCCCGACGCGATGTCTGCGTGAATGGCTAATAAAGTTTTGATGTTCTTTTCATAAATTTCTTCTGGGTTGTTCATTTAAAAAATCCATTTTTCTCTTTTCTGGTAGCGCGAGCCTGAATCACTCCTCGACGAAGTCGGGCGGGCTGATAAGCGTAGAGAGGATCAGGTCAAGGAACGACGTGAAATCAGGCGCCAGGAAAAACAGATTTCCACAGCCGTCGCGCTCAGCGATATCAAAATCATTTTTGTCGTCACTTTCGTGCAAGTGAGTCCTGTCCCAGTAGTATAGGCCTTCCTTGCCAGCTTCTACGACCCATACAAATGGATTTCCGCCACCGTCTTCACCGATAGCGATGCTGTTGTCCAGGAAGGAAAGCTCGTCGATAAACTCTTCGTTGAACGCCAGCAGATCATTGCTTTCTTCGTCGGGTATAAGGCCGAAAAGGCGGTCGAAGGCGATGCTGCCTTCATCGATCTTATCGAGTGCCAGACTTACATAATCGGGAGCTGTTGCATAAAAGCCGTTTCTTTTTTTCAGGAAATCCTTGTAATCCGAAGGCAGTTTTTTTTGCAAACGCTGCTCAAATCCCTGTATGTCCGCATCTGACAGGCCGGGTTTATATAAAAAAGGCATGGTTGCACTCCTTGTTAAAGGCAGGATAGTTGGACGGATCGAGCCACCCGACAGGATTTGGCTCATAGCTGTAAAGGTTCAGCCCTCCCGCCAGACCGATTGGGTCAGGGGGGTATAGCGCCCGATATCCGGGCCGTAGAAGCGAAAGGTGTTGTAATGCAGACCGGTTTCCCGATCCAGATACTGGCCCTGAAACCTTAAGTTTTGTTTTTCGATGAAGTAGGACTCGCATAACTCCTTGAGGCTCTGGCCCCATGCCAGGTGCTGCGCGTGCCAAGGGTATCGGTGACTGCGATAACAGGTTTACCACCACAGATATCATCCATGGACACTAGAAAATGGGCCGGCCAATTTCCGTTCAGCTGGGTCTTGTTCGATTCCCCAGTCCATTTATAGCCGACCTGACCGCGCCAACGTCTGCGGGCACTTTGCATTGGCTTGGCTGTTCTTTTCGAAGCTGCCTTCGATATCAAGTTTTTGTAGCCGCGGCGTAGTTCTTTAAATGCTTTGTCGAGGGCGCTCATGTTCTTCTCCCACGGGAAATTATTTAACGCAGATTTACCGCAGCCGGGTTTGCTTCCGGGGTTAAAACGAGGTCAGCCCCTGTATTTCCTTAAAAGCAGACGCTCCAACTGGTTCAAATGCCCGCTTTTGTTGGAAAAATCAAGCCTCCATGAAGTCGTCGTATTCTCGATAGTGATTGATTGCCTGGATCAAAATGGCGCTATCAGGGGTCTTTATTTTTTTATGAATTATCTGCGATATGGCTTGAAGGGTTTGCACGTCAACCCAGGTCTCTACATTTTCTTTTTCCAGCGACTTAGGAATGGTTTCTCCGGCGCTGTTTTCTACGGTCTTGTCATCCTCTTCTAGATCATCAATTTCATCTTCGGTAATGAGATAGAAAACCGCATTTTCTGGTTGCTGCTCCCATTCGTCCAAATTTGTATAGATCCAGTCATTATCGGTAACGGAATTGATCGTGCTGAATAGGTCGGTGATGCCTTTCATCTTTTTCATCATTGATTCCTTATTTTCTACAAGATGACCCGCCGCCCCATGTCTTCCTGCTGCCGACTCGTTTTTCATTGCGGCCTTTCGGGTGGCAGTCACCATGACGGTTTTTGTGATCTTCGTGGCTCACCAGCTGGAGATTGCCGGCCACCACAGGATGGTGATGCCACGTCGAGCCTTTCATTGCTGTTATTCTGAATTTGCCATTTTTCTTCGGAGCTACCCAATTTGAGATACCCGGGTGTTTTGCTTCAACAGCTGGCTTCAACGCGGGGTCATTCTTCATCGCATAATGAAGTTGACTGTTGGATTCGGCGAAATGGACAGAATCTTTTGAGCGCCAAATTTCTTTGTTGATATGTGCTTCGAACGATACGTTATAAACGCCTGGATTGGAGCTCGCCCATCCCAAGGGGTCGATCCAAGAAACCGGGTTCGGCCCATACTGATAGAAGTTGAGCCCCCCGGCCAGACCAATGGGATCAGGAGTAGTAAACCGCCCCACATCCGGATCATAAAACCTGAATGTATTGAACTGCAGCCCCGTCTCCCGGTCCAGGTATTGGCCCTGAAACCTCAGGTTCTGCTCTTCGATGTAGTACGGCTCGCGGACCTCTTTAACGGTATACCCCAGAGCCGGTAGTAGGCCCCAAGGGTCAATCCCAAGGGCTTGAAGGCGGCAACCTCCAGAGGCTCGTCAAAAGCTCCGCCAAGCCAATAGGTTCGCCCTGGAATTCCACCGCTGTACTTGAGGGAGTGATCTCGAAAGGAGGGCGGTAGCTTCTTTCCAAACGTCGACTCAAGATTGTCGATATCTACTGGGCTAATCGCGGCTTCGTCTTTTCGAGAATACGTTTTCAATCATTGTTGGTTTTTATTTATCAGGGCGTAAGTGATTTATTATTTTTTTTGAGGGTGGTAGGTCGCTATTTCAAAAGCCTTCCTGACAGCTTCTCCGACCTCAGTATTTGTAGGAGTCATGGGCAGTGTTATAGCTTTGGCCTCCAGCAGCGTTTCCCATGCATTAATATTGAAGTTGTCGAAGGGGATAACAGAAACTGATTCGTGCTGGAAGTCCTTTTCAACGGAAATCAGGCGGCTGTTTCTCATCAGGGCAGGGTAAGTTTTGGATTCTGTCCATTCACATAACTGGGCACGTAGCTCCTTGAGCTGCCAAGGCGAGAACTCTGGTGCGATTTGCCCATAGTTATTGATAGCTTCAATAACAGCTGAACCGATCTCTTCATCCGTAGTCGCCCTATTCAGTTTTTTTGTCAGTGCGACGTTTTCGCTTGCGCTAATAGCTGCATCGGGGGCTTGCTTTGATCGTTGGATAATATAGTAGCTATCGTTGCATTCGAAAATTATCGCGTCGTGTTTCTGCATGCAGGGGCTCACAAGTTGGAGATTGTTTGTGGGTCGATACGTTCGACGGTAGAAGCCTTGATGGCGGTGCCTTTGAGCGAACCACTTTCTATCGTCCCACCGTGTTTGAGTATCAGCGGATAGCCCTTTTCTGGTTCTTAGTATAACCAGCTGTTGTGGAGGCTTTGGCAACAATTAGCCTCGGTGGTGAGTTTGTCTGCTTACCATATTATCGACTCTTACACGATAGTTCACAGGCTTACCACTTGCATCAAAAGGCCTTATCAACGCCTGCTCTTCTACATTGTTGGCGCCATACTTCGTTTTTGCTCTTCCGGTCACGGTGGTTTCCCATGTTTTCCCGGCTTTTGCATTGGTCCTTACACACCATCCCCACGGATCCAGCCACCCAAACGGGTTGGGTGCATATTGGTAGAGATTGAACCCAACCCAGTCGGATCTGGAGTGGTGAACCTCCCCACATCCGGATCATAGAACCGGAACGTATTGAAATGCAGCCCCGTCTCCCGGTACAGGTACTGCCCTTGAAACCGCAGGTTCTGCTCTTCAATGTAGTACGGCTCGCGTACCTCTTCTAACGTATTACCTCACACCCGATAAGTCGCCTGCCAGACGTTGTGGCCGTGGCCGCGACGGTGGTGTTGATAGAGCGTGGTGTGCCCGGCCGGCAATTGGCTGCTGAGCAACCGCCCTTGGGCGTCGTAGCTGAACTGGGTGCGCTCGCCGAGGGCATCGGTGATGGTTTGCAGATAGCCACGGTTGTCGTAGCTGAACCGCGTCGGATAACCCGAGCAATCGATGTGTTCCACCAACTGGCCGAACGGGTTCCAGCGCAGTCTTTTGCTTTTGCCGGTGGCGTCGATGATCTCGACGACCTGGCCTTGGGTGTCGTAGCGGTAGCGGGTGACATGGCCCAGCGGATCGGTTTCGGCGATACAGTTGCCGTGCTGATCGTAGCGAGCGTTTGTGGCCATGTGGTGTTGACCTGGCCATTCTTTTCGAAGTTGCCTTCCAACTGGAATTTTTTGTGGATACCACGCAGCTTTATCAATGCCTTTTCTAACGCGCTCATGTTCGTTCTCCGAATAAAATTGGCGGAGGTGCGGGGGTCAGGACTTGAGCCATGGCCCGAAGGCGTATGCGGTTCGTGGCGTGGGAAGTTTGCTCCCTATCGGCGGCGCAGCCGTCGTAACCGGCTGATCGATACCTTTGAAAAAGACGGCGTTGGTGAGCTCGATGACGGGTACAGCTCAGGTAAATTGAACGAGGAAATATCCAGCTTCGTCGCCTTCCTTCATCTTTTTCGCCCGGTTGTCGGCAAAAACGTAGCCGATGCCGCCGCCGAACAATCCTTCGTGGCGAGAACTGATTTTTGCGATGTCGGCGTCCAATATCTGGGCTAGAAAATAATAGCGAGGGCTTTCATACAACGGATCTTGCAACCAGCCAGGGCGACCTAATATTTTGCTGATACTGGCGCCGCAGTCCGGATCCTCCAGCTCTTCGGTCATCTGTTCGTCCGTGAGGGGTTGCTGGGCAATGTAGCTTCGCGGAATCGGATCCTCCAGGGTCGGTGGCATAAGCTCGAAAGGCGCCAGCGTATGAAGCAGAACTTTACTATGTCCCTGTACCAGCTTTTCCATCTCGCTCTGTTGGTGGACAGTCAATTGGCGTAACGATGACCGTTTGTACGTATCGCCTTCACGCTCCACGGAAACGAACACTGTCAGAGCCATACCCGACGGTATAAAAGAAGTGCTGAGGAAATCCGATGTCATCATGAGCACTGGTAGCATCAAATGACCGGTGGTTGGATCCTTTGGCCACAGGTCAATATCGGTGAGTCGAGCGCCCCCGCCTATTTGTCCAAGGTTATGGTCTTTTTCGGAGAGGATGATTTGATTGATGCCCATAGTCCGTGATCCTTTAGACGCAGCCTTTTCTTTTGGCGAATGATGTGGATAAACGCCTTGCTGTTCGTGCCTGTTGTTGGGTGATGATGCCGGTTCTGACCAATGAGTTGTGAATAGCTTGAGACATGAGGCGAATTTCCAGCTTCCCGCGCTTGAGCATTTGATTAGGTCCCAGCCCGCGAGCACGGCGCAAACGATTTTCCTCGGCATGCACCATGTCGTGATGTTCGGGCGATAGCGCAATGGAAGGGTTACCTTTATAGCGCCGGCCCTTTGCGATACCTTTTTCTTCCAGAAACTTATTACGAACAATCTCGTGTGCTTCCAGCCCATCATTCTTGTGGGCTTTGGCACCGTAACCGGCCACCTCACCTTCTTTTAGCAGCCCAAGTGGGTCAATCCACCCGGTGGAGTTGGGAGCGTACTGGTAGAGATTGTACCCCCCCCCCCGCGAGCCCAATCGGATCCGGCGTAGTAAACCGCCCCACATCGGGATCATAAAACCTGAACGTATTGAAATGCAGCCCCGTTTCCCGGTCCAGATACTGCCCCTGAAACCTCAGGTTCTGCTCTTCAATGTAGTACGGCTCGCGCACCTCTTCTAACGTGTTGCCCCACACCCGATAAGTCGCCTGCCAGACGTTGTGGCCGTCGGCTTCGGTGAGTTGCTCGGGCGGGCCGTTGAGGTCGTTGTGGTAGTAGCGGATTTTTTGCAGCGGGCCGGTGCCGTCGACGCGGACCAGGGGTTCGTAACCTTGGTCTTCGTAGAGGTAGAGGCTGGTCTGTTGATGGCGATGCTCCTGCAACAGGCGCAGGCCGTCCCAGGTAAAGCGGGTTTCTCCCAGTGGATAACCTTTGCTGTCGTGTTCGGTCTTGGCGATGCGTCGGCCCCGCGGGTCGTAGGTGTAGTCGGTGCGGCCATCGTCGGTGACTTTGGCGATCAGCCGGCCAACGGCATCGCGCTCCGGTAAATGATGGGGGTCGCGCTGCGCAATCTGCCCAGACGTTGCTGACCAGCGCTGCGAACGGCGCTGGCCTCTGGTCCGGTGCCGGGCGCAGCATCGACGCGACCCCGTTACGCAATGCTCTGGGTGGCGTTTCGTCCTAGTGGTGAGGTTATCGGATGGTGTAACGGGAGTGCCCAGACGGCAATTGTTGCACTGCAATCCATGGTGAGGGAGCTTGCTCTCGCTCGGCGGTACAGTCTTCGTAGACCGGCGGAGGCATTGTACTTTGAAGAAACGTCTTCTAAGTTACGTCGTACGTGCTGCGCACATGTTGAGCGTGAGAAATGGGCACACCGACTGGCTCGGGTGCCCATTTTTTGTGGGCGTTGATTGACGCTTTTAACGAATGCCTTCCACTAGTAGATCACGCTTGGTTTTTATAGGGGGTGAATGAGCGCTCAGCGGTGTAGAAGCCTAGCCCTTTGTCGCCTTTGAATTTCTGTTCGATCATGGCGTCAGCCAACTCTTGGGAAATCAAAAGGTCTCCCGAATCACGCTCGCGTGCAATTGCGCCCATTTCCGCGGCGTTATCATGAAACCAAATTTCATTGAAGTAGATTATTGAGCCATTGTCAGAGAGCTCTGCTACCGACCTGCTGTGATCAACCGCGCTTATCGCCTGGGCAGCATTGACAATGTAATAGACTTCGCTCACTTGCTCCCCGTCCGCAGCAATACTCGTGGGTGGCAAGAGCTCAATAGAGTGACCGGCGTTCTGTACGAGGAAATCCGCTAACCGCTGGCTCACCAAAGGAATGTCGCCTAATAACCATAAGCAGTCGTAAGTCAGCAATTTTTTCTTTTTGCATGGAAAAAATATTTTGGGTTTATCCATGTCGGCAGGGTAAGGCTCACCCGTCAGGAGTGACAGATAGTCAAAGTTCGATCCTGCCGTTTCATAGGAGCCGCCCTCCGCATCGTATGAACCGGTCAATTTATCGTTGTAATAGATAGGGGCCTGCCAGCTTAAGATCATTTCTGGATCTCCTAATTGTAATGAGCGCCAGGGTGTGCATTTTTATTCAATTGCCTTTCGCCTGAACGGAGTAATTTGCGCTCGTTGGACACTATTTTATCCAACGCTTTGCGGTATTGGGCCTGATTCCAGTTGTCTCGTTTGCCGATTATTTCCACCTGGTCCATTTTTCTTCCGAGGTTTCGGTTGACTCTAGCCGCATGGCGTCCTTGGTGGATCGATCGACGCCCATCAGTCAAAGCTTTGGTTTTATTGAGCGGGAATATTTTGTTCTGCCGGTTTTGCAGGTCGAACCCTGCCAATTTGAGCAGCGGGTGATTTTTCGTGCTGATGTGTTTGTCGCTCAGTATGTGATGGTCCTGATAGCCCTGCTTCTTCAGCTTGATGATTCGTTTGTTAATGGATGACGAGCAACTCCATCCCAACGGGCCCACCCACTCGAGTGGGTTGGCCGCATACAGATATAGATTGATTCCCCCCGCCAACCCAATCGGATTCGGCGTCATAAACCGCCCCACATCCGGATCATAAAACCTGAACGTATTGAAATGCAGCCCCGTCTCCCGGTCCAGGTACTGGCCCTGAAACCTCAGATTCTGCTGCTCAATGTAGTACGGCTCGCGCACCTCTTCTAACGTGTTACCCCACACCCGGTAAGTTGCCTGCCAGACGTTGTGGCCGTCCGCCTCGGTGAGCCGTAGCGGTAACGCTTGTCCTGGTAGGTCAGCAGCATGTTGTGCACCACCAGTCCGGCGCCTTGTTGCGGACCGTTAAGGAGATTGGCGGCGTCGTCTGAAGTTCGATGATCTGGACGAGCAGGTCGTCAGCGTGCTTCACGATGTGGTCGAAGACAGTGACGTCACCCTCGACGATCTGAGGGCGTTGGGCATCTCCGAGCGTGCGATAAAGGCGATCGACTGCCTCTCGAAATGTCCCGGCGAGGCATATGAGGATTTCATCGCCCGAATCCATCCGGATGAGTTGGCGAGAAAGGTCAAGATAGAGAACATCAAGGGCAACCTTGATCTAACCCGGCTGGCACGCTTCAGGAAAAAGATCTGGTGCGAGTGGCGAAGTACCACAAGTCGTTACGCTATCTGTCTGGCGACTTGGACAAGGCCCGGGGCATCACGAGTAAAAATCCAGTAACTCTTCGACAGAAGATTTTATGATTTTTTTCCTGAAGGAGCTTCTAATCAAATGAATGTTTGGCAGTATCGCATTACTTAGTTCAATGGTGACCAGCGCCATGTCGTCATTCAGCTCTTCAACCCTATTGTCCGACATTATTTCAAAAAAAAGCTTCATCAAACTGTACTCGTCGTCATCAGCTGGGCAGGATGAGTCGATCGAATCATTTGTATTGTCAGTCAGGTAGTTTAGAGGGTTGCTCAATACATAACCAACATAATGGCTGTCTGCCAGAATTATGTTGATATCATCCTTGAGTTTTATGAATGAATATTTATGCTCGTTTGTGAATTGCTTATTGATACAGGTAAGTGTTCTATTGCGGGGGTCGAATGCTCTAGTGATTGTAGGTTCTACTGTGTGCAATTTGTTGTGAAGCTTGAGTTTGCCAAACATTGTAACTGGGGCTTCAATGGCTAGCTCGTTGTTTCTGCCTGGAACTGACAGACCTAAATAAGTGAGCTTCCCTTCATCGTTGAACGAAAAAAAGTCCGAGGGCTCTGTGATCCAAGGTTCAGAGTTTGTGTTTCTTTTGTTGTTGATGGTCAATGAAATAAGCGATGAGTTACCACCAAAAGACCAAGTGATAGAAGCGTCCTGATACTGCATTTCTGCTGTTTCTATCAATTCGACATTGTGAAGAATAAACATCTTAGAATCCCTCTAGTCTTGTTGCGGGAGGTATAAAGCCTCCATTGGGTCTAGGGATGCTTCCGTTAGAGATCATGTCGGGCGTAATGGGTAATCCAGGGTCGCTCAGCTTTCCACCATAAATAGCAGCGCCGCTTTCACCCCGAGGGCCGCTATGTCCGTAACTTGTGATGACATTGCCTTGTGCTCCACCTTTGCCATGAGTGACCACTATATTGCCCTCTTTATGGAATATTAAGTTTCCATTTTTTGCCTGATAAACCCCCTGAGGGCTACTGAGTATCCACTGTTCCATGTCGTTGCCCAACCGCCCGTGATAGTCCTTTCCTCTTCGGACTTTTCCATTTTTTGCATTGCTGATGATTTTAGAGGTCGGGCAACCCGCAAGCCCTAGTGGATCTATCCATGTGAGCGGGTTTTTAGCGTAGGCGTAAAGGTTTAATCCACCCGCCAACCCAATCGGATCCGGCGTCGTAAACCGCCCCACATCCGGATCATAAAACCTGAACGTATTGAAGTGCAGCCCCGTCTCCCGATCCAGATACTGCCCCTGAAACCGCAGGTTCTGCTCTTCGATGTAATACGGCTCGCGCACCTCTTCTAACGTGTTGCCCCACACCCGATAAGTCGCCTGCCAGACGCTATGTCCGTCGTCCTCTGTGAGCTGTTCCGGCAGGCCGTTGAGGTCGTTGTGGTAATAGCGGGTTTTTTGTAGCGGGCCGGTGCCGTCGACGCGGGCGAGGGGGTCATAACCTTGGTCTTCGTAGAGGTAGGGGCTGGTTTGCTGATGGCGATGTTCCTGCAACAGGCGCAGGCCATCCCAGGTGAAGCGGGTTTCGCGCAGCGGGTAGCCGTTGGTGTCGTGCCAGGTCTTGCCGATACGCCGCCCCAACGGATCGTAGGTTATGCGCACAGCCGTTTCCCGTGCACCGTTTTCGTTGCGCACTTCAATCAATCGGCTTTCGGCGTCGTAGGCAAAGCGTTGCAAGCCCCGTTTAGCGCTGCGTTTTTCGATCATCCGGCCAAACGCGCCGTAGCGGTAACGCTTGTTCTGGTAGGTCAGCAGTTTGTTGTGCACCACCAGCCCGGCGCCATGCTTCGGGCTGCCCTGCAGTTCGTGGCGAGGGAGTTTGCTCCCGCTCGGCGGCGCAGCCCAGCAGCTTTTTCACCCTGCCAAGGACCGTCCGACAGGTACCGTCGATCTCGGTGAACAGTCCTTTGGGGGCCTACTTATTACCTACCCCCAGAATTTTATTTGCCAAAGCCAAATCAAATTGTTTGTTTCCGAATATTGATTTGGTTGCGAGGACTTTTTTGAAGACGTCTGAGTCCAGGCTCAGGTCATTTTTTTGTGCTGCAAATAATGCGGTTAGAAAGGGGTACGCATAGTTGTCAGGTTCGGTCAATACGTCTTCAATTAATGAGGGCGTGCCAAGGATGCAGTCCTCTGCCTTAGACAAGTAAAATTTTATCAGTCGTTCGTTTATTTTTTTGCCTGTTGCGCTTATTTCATCAGGCGATGGGGTTCTAATAATACCGCCCAGCTCGTCACCAAACTGTTTTGTCTCTTCCGATAATGAACTTTTCGACAAAAAAGTTGAGTTCAACAGTCGGCTCTGATAGGGCGGTGATTGGTTTATGCAGAAGCTAAATGCCTCGCATGTATAAACCTCCAGGCCCGCATAGTAGCCATCGGCCTTGGTCAAGTGTTGTATATAAATTTCCCCAAGCTTTTCCTTGGAGATAAGTAGGCCAAGTTTGTTTTTGCTTGCTTTCAGGTCCAAGTGGGATGACGTTGTCTTCTTTAGCGCCGCCAGTAATTCCGCTTCCAAACTTTTACGAATTTCTATGCTCATTATATTCACTTGTAGATTAAAAGATTGAAGGTTGCATTGTGCTGTGCGCCTTTCCCACCCAGCGGCACCCCCGGCTTTCCTTTGGTATCAACCTTGAATGTACCCTGCGTGCCGGCTGAAGGTTTTATCGTACCCCCTCCCAGATGTTGTGAGGTGTTGGCCGGCTTAGTCATGTCGAAGACTTTGGAGTCGGTTTGGTTGGGGGGCAACTTCCCGGTGCCAGGGGCGTCTCGGGGACGACGGCCAGGCCGCTGCCATAAGGCGCCGGAACAGCCGTGACCGCCGAGACGTTATCCAACAGGTCATAGGCGTAGCGCTTGGCGCTGTCTTCAGATCCTGTTGAGAGTGTCGTCAATTTTGCAGAGGTGAAGTCAGAGCGACGCTCTTCCAGCTTGCCTTACGTTTTTTCTCCAAGAGCGAGGCTAAGGCATCGCCTTCAGGGGGGCCCTTTTTTGTCAGTTTTAGAGGAGTCAGAACGTAGAGTTTTACCGAATCCTCATGATCTTCAATTTCTGCATCGCCGGTAGTGTTCCAAATTTTATCCACGACAATGAGCGCCTCAATATCCGCTGGCCAGCCCAGCTGACTAAAGGCTTTATCCGTTCGTAAAATCACCTGACCCTCGGTTAAAGGCGAGTCTTTGAGGGTGTTTTCAGACAACACAGTCAGTACCGCCTGAGGGAACATCCAGGGGCTATCGATGGCAAAGCCTTTTTTGGGTAGGCGCCAGCTTCCGGGAAGACAGATAAAAAGTTCTGTGCGTGGTTTTTCAACAAAAAGACCGACTGTAAACAAGAGTTTAAAGTCGTTTTTGTTCGCGATGCAGCTGACTCTGAAATTTACTTCCAATGATCCGGATTGAGGGATTAGTTCTTTAGGTAATACCCAGCCAGCGGTCCTACACACAAAATCGATAATCCCTGCTCCAGGCAGTGTTTCTTCATCAGGCGCCTTTTCAACGGCCGAGATAGCGCCTTGTGCTTTCAAGCAGTTGAAAATTTCAGGGAAGCTCCAGCTCTGAGCTAAATCGAGGGCCGTCCGATTGAGCTTGGCATGTAACCTATTGACGTCCGGATGGTACTTGAGCAGAAATTCGACTGTTTCTTTTTGCCCGAAAGTGACGGCGGTTATCAGCGGAGATGCAACCGAGAGAGGAGAGCCATTAACATCAGCTCCTGCCTCCAGAAGCCAGCGCACTGTTTCTAAATGTCCATTTTTTGCTGCCAGTGCAAGCGCCGTAGTATTGCCAGAGCCAGCAGTGGGTTGGTCGAGGTCAATGCCCAAATCAACTAGCAATGTACACACTGCAACCTGGTTTCTCTCTGCGGCATGATGCAGAAGTCCTGGATAGCTCAAAAGATCATAACGAGGGGGGACCAGCAGCTCTGGATGAGCGTCTAGCTGGGCACGTAAAAACTCAACATTCCCCGTCTCTATATGAGCATAAAGTTCTCGGACAAGAGGGGCATTTGTTCCGTATGTTTTTTCCAGGCTAGTCATCTAAAAACTCACCATTTCTCATTTTCTCGCCCATCGCATTCAGCGCCTCAATCACTTTGCTTTTTCCGCCTTTTCGGGCCTCTGCAAGTGTTCGTGACACTTTGCGGGCTCTAGCGATTGTGTGATTCCCACTGCCATTGGGTGCCCATACGAAGTTATGAGGGCTGTCATTCAAGCCGATACCAAATCTCTTCAGGACACCCTGTACATGGGCCACATATCGACGATTGCTGTCTGTCCAATTCTTGGGTTCCTTTTTTGCGCACAGTATGATGGCGATGCGGGCTCGTCATGACGTCAGTAGTGGGTTTGTCCCCATTGCTTTTTTATCTGCTTTAGACAGTCTGCATGTTTCCCAGCCCAACGGATCGGTCCATCCGATGGGGTTTGGCGATTACTGATAAAAATTTATTCCCCTGGCCAACCCAATCGGATCCGGCGTAGTAAACCGCCCCACATCCGGATCATAAAACCTGAACGTATTGAAATGCAGCCCCGTCTCCCGGTCCAGGTACTGCCCCTGAAACCGCAAATTCTGCTCCTCGATGTAATACGGCTCGCGCACTTCCTCCAGCGTGTTACCCCACACCCGATACGTGGCCTGCCAAACGTTGCGCCCGTCGACTTCGGTGAGTTGTTCCGGCAGGCCGTTGAGGTCGTTGTGGTAGTAGCGGATCTTTTGCAGTGGGCCGCTGCCGTCGCGCGGGCCAGGGTCTTCATAGAGGTACAGGCTGGTTTGCTGGTGGCGGTGTTCCTGCAACAGGCGCAGGCCATCCCAAGTGAAGCGGGTTTCCCCCAAGCGGGTAACCATTGCTGTCGTGTTCGGTTTTTTCGATGCGCTGGCCCAGTGGGTCGTAGGTCATCCTGACCACACTGCCGTTTGCGTTGTGCACTTCAATCAATCGGCTTTCGGCGTCATAGGCGAAGCGTTGCAGCCCCCGTTTAGCGCTGCGCTTTTCGATCATCCGGCCAAACGCGTCATAGCGGTAACGCTTGTCCTGATAGGTCAGCAGTTTGTTGTGCACCACCAGCCCGGCGCCGGGTTGCGGACCGTCCAGCAGGTTGGCGGCGGCGTCGTAGGCGAAGGTTTCGCGCTGGCCGTGCAGGCTGTCCTGGCTGGCGATGATGCGGCCGGTGGCGTCGTAGTGCAGCAGTTGGCGGTGTTGCGCGGCGGGTTGCTGGTCGAGTTTGCCGATCAGGTTGTCGGCGGGGTCGTACTCGAAATGTTTCTGCACGGCGGCCGGCATCAGCGAGGGCTGGCTGGTGTGTCGGCGTTGGCGTGAGCGCAGGCGCCCGCTGCGGTCGTATTCGCTGCGGGTGCTGATCTGGCCTTGGGTGCGCAGCACTTCGCGGTGCAGGCGGTCGCGTTCGAAGTCGCTGATGACATGGCCGTCGAGGTTGATCTGGTGCAGGTGGCCGCTGCCGTAGTACAGGCGATTGAGCCAGCGGCCGTCGGACAGTTGGCTCTGGATCAGGTTGCCGAGTTCGTCGTAGTGGTGTTGCAGGCTGCCGGCGGCGCTGTTTTCGGCGAGCAACTGGCCGGTGGCATCGTAGGCGAAGCTCAGGGTCTGGGCGTTGCCTTGCAGGTCGGTGAAGGCGGGTTACATGCCTGCTTTTGAGGTGTAGGCGATCCGTGGGAGGGAGCTTGCTCCCGCTCGTGGGCGCAGCCGTCGTAAGCCGGCTGATGCGATTTATCTGGAGAATGCGTCAGCCTGTTTTGGGGCGGCTTCGCCGCCCAGCGGGAGCAAGCTCCCTCGCCACGGGATTTGTGTTTCGGATCAGGCCCTATGGTGTTGGCTCGATCGGCATTTCGCCCTTTGGAAAGCTGTCAAAACTTGTCCAGGCTAGACACCGTGGTGGTGTAGAAGACCACGCCCGACTTGTCGATGACCTTTATTCTGCCGCCTTCTTCCTTGAGGTCTTTGAGGTACGGACCGAACGCTATTTCGTCTGGCACGGTCCGCAGAATTTCTTTGTCGAGTACCGGTGTGTTTTTCCTCAAGACCTTAAGGTTCATGAGGAAGCAGTCGATGGTTAACTGGCACTCAAGGGCGCAGACATAGTCCGACCCCTTTATTTTTTTCTGCTTGAAGGTCCACTCGTTTTTATAGTGGTTGCGGCGGAACTCATCCATTGCGTTTTTCAGCAGATCGTCAGGCAAGGTCATATGTGGGCGGCATTTTTCCAGGCCTTCCAGCAACAGTTGTATAAAGAACTCATTGAACTCGTTGACCGATGTGCATTTTTTATACTGTTCGGTATCCAGACTGACATTGACGATGAGCGCGCCGCTGGAGTTTACATAGGACTCATCGACGGCTTTGCGGGTGCCGACAAAGCAGATTTTCTTGAAGTTCGGCGTTTCGAATTTTTCTGCACCCAGGCGGCGCTCAAGAAAATTGCAAATCGATCGGCTTTGGTCGCGAAACGGATGAATAATTTCGTCGCTGAATTCGCCCAGGTCGGGGTACAGGTAGATTTCTTTTAAGCTCATGGTCTTGAATGCCTCGCTGGGTCTAGTTCCCGCCTGCGTCGATTCGCGTTTCTTCGCTCAAAATCTCGACTTTCCAACGAGCAACTGGGCCGGCCGGCTCTTTTTTGATGACTCTGGATTCGTAACGTCCTCTTGAAATCCAATACTCATACGTAGACCTGAGCGAGCCTCGTGAGGCAATCGCTTCACAGGCTCGTGGGTAGGTTATTTTCAGACAGCATGGTAAGCCTGTCCAGCGATGACGCATGGCTCTATTGGCCTGTGAGTTCAGCGAGGAATTCTTCAAATGATTCGCATACGAACGCCAGATCCTCTTCATCCATCAAGTACAGGTAAATATTCCCGAAGTCAGCTTCCTTAACGGATAAGAGGAAGGAATTACCACCGTGATCGTACGCAAAGGGGATCATCTGTTTTAGCGACGGAACGTCGTCCGAGTCGCGATAGACCGTTTCGATAGAGGCTTGTCCGTATTTGATCGGAGTGAATCCGCCCAGCAAAAAATCATTCTCGCTACTGCTCTCAGACAAATCGCCGCCGTTGTGCTTTAGATAAAATTCTCTAAAGACTGTCGGTAATTCCACATTGAATTTTTCTTGGAACTCATTCAGTTCTTGCACAGAGAGGGCGCGTTCGGATCCTTCGAGGGTCAACCGCATTTGGATGCTCCTTTTTTTCAGCTATTGAAGTGTTCTGACTTTTCGCCAAGCCTTCAATATGACGTTCCTTTTGGGGCGGCTTCGCCGCCCAGCGGGAGCAAGTTCCCTCGCCACAGGATTTGCGTTTCGAAGCAAGCCCTGTGGCGTTCGCTCATTTATTCCTCGTCCACATCATCCTCATCGATCAGTCCTTGAACGAAGCGGAGGAAGTTCGAGCAAATAGGCTTCTCGGATTCAGCCTGGTTCTCTTCCGGGCTAAGGTCACTATCAAACGTGTCAGTCGTGAAATAACTGATGGCTCCCGAATCAAGGTTCAAGCAAAAGAAATTGCCGCCCAGGTCGTCTGCGAAAGGAAGGAGATGTGCAGGAAGAACTTGTTTCTTCAGCATCAACTGATAGGTGGACAGCAGCGTGGGTTCACCATAGGTAATCGGCCTGAAAGAGGCGACTTCGATGGGGTCGAAAAAGTCTTCGCTGACCCAATAAGCTCGTTCCGGCATGCCGCCGTTGTACTTGAGGTAATGGTTTCGAAAGGGAGCCGGTAGCTTCTTGCCGATGACGGACTCCAGCTGGTCCAGATTCGCTGGGGTAATGGCCTTTTCGTAATCTGAGAATTTGTTTTCAAGCATCGAAATCTCCAATCATGAGCAGCGCCCAGGTTTGACTTTGGTGTTGGGAATCTTGTTGGCCGCCACCTCCAGCACGCCGCCAAGAATGTCGGCCATCATCGAGGTATGGTTGAGTGCGTCGCCCAGTCGGGCGGCCCAAAGTGCGTCAGACATGCGGGATGGTCATCCGACGTAAGCGTCTGACGGCTGCGTAATCGTTGCGCTTGTGGCGCAATTCGATGCCTTCCATTGCACTTCTATCCTTGTCGTTACGGCATGCGCATTAGCGCAGTCCTCAAGCGTTTGATCAGCTTGGGATTCTTGAGGCAATCGGCTGGCCGTATGTTATCCAGGGCAGGCACTTGCTGTTCGATCCACCACAACCCTTCCTCAAGCCCTCTTTTACCGTTGAGGACGACCGCCATATCGAGGTTGCCATCCAAGGCTTTCGCCAGCGTGCGGGCGTCGTCGTCGAGATAGACGTTGTTATACAAATCCACGAAATCCTGCCAATCGGCATCGCCGGAGTATTCGTCTTCCAGTTGTTCCATCTTCAGTTCTTATCGCTCGCATTCATTCGCTGCAAATGAGCTTCACTGCACGGTTTGGGGGGCTGTCTGTGAGGACGCCTATAGACTATACAAAATATTGTAGAACGAGGTTGGATTGTCTTTTGTCAAGGATAGATCCTGGTCGATGGATATCTTTTCGAATAATGATTTACTGATTGCCATTCGACGAGTGATTATTGCCTCCAGCAGTTTTCTGAACAGCATCTCATCATTGACGTATTTTTTCAGTTTTAGAATTTCGCGAGGCTTGCTTTTCAGAATGTGAAAGGAGTAATTCATTAAAATAATATTGGAGACAAACAGGTTTTCCGTTGATTGAAGGGGGTTGATCGTGTCGATCAAAATATGAAATATCTGTCTCTTGTTTTTAGCGTATGCCTGCAAAAATACATCGGGATACATGTATTCGCTATGGCGATCATTTAGCCTGAAACGGTAATTTGTGTCGTCGGGCTCGGTCAGTAATGTGACGATATTTGTTTGATAGTTCTTCAGTGTGCTTAGCAGTTCATGTTCTTTTCTGCTATCAAACTTGATCGCTTTGTAAACAAAGTCGATAACATCCAAAAAAGCTATAGGCCCCAGAGAGTCGGTAGCCATTATCAGCTGATTATCCTTGATGCTGAACCGTCGATACGCTTCGTCGTCGATACTCAATTCGAAAAGCAGGAACCTGAGCATGTAGTTTCTGAGCTGTGCATCCGCGTCGAGAGGACAGTTCTTCAAGCTGATTAGTTGAATCAGGTAGAAGAAAATAAAATAATCTTTGTTTGTTCGTTGACGGTTGTCGATTTCAAGCAGATAGCCAAAGCGGGACAGGACCAAGAGAAGGGCATAGCAGTCCGACTCCGTGAAACCGTTTTTTGACATGGCTTTTTCGAAGGCGCTTATGGAAAACAAATCATGCCAGCGGCTTATGTAGAAGGTCGAACCGTTGTGTTTTCTGGCAGCGACAGACAGCAGTGAAGGCTCGTCTTCTTGGTAAAAAACAGCGCCCAGCTCTTTCGGGCATGGACGGATGTTCAGGAGATTTTCCAGCTTGTATGAAAAGAGTTTGAATATGTCCATGTTGGTTTTTACCTACTATTTCTCCTGATCTACTACCAGTTTGATGGCACTCCATCCTCATCATCAATAGTAATTTCAGTATGGGATCTGATCCACTCGAAAAAAGCAGACAGATCATTTTCTATGCTGGATGGGTGAGCACTAATCTCCAAAAAAATACGTTCATTTTCTAGAAAAAGACGTACGTCATAGTCCCAATCTCCTGGGCTCCTGGGCTCGGTGCCTATCAATCGGAATTCCTTTTCCTGAAAGCCCTTAGAAAAAGTTCTAAGGCTTGTGATTTTTCGCACTATCTCTTTGAGATTAATCGGGTACCAGTTCGTATCCTTAAAAGACAATATGAATTCCGCTGACATTATTGTTAGCTCCTAGCTTCCGTGAGGTCTGCCCGATACCGTTGGGTAATCTGGCGGGTTTTTCATTCCGATGTGCGCTTCCGCGGAATGAGTACTGACGGCTGTTTTTCCGTCATTAGCTAATTCAGCGGTGCCTGGGTTCCCATGTTTACCCAATGATTTGTGACTGTGAGCATTGTTCGATCCTTTGAATGGTGTGGGGTTCGTATTCCCATAGGCATGAATCTGGACTTCTGAACCATCAGAGTGTACCCAGCGCTGGTTCCTTGTGTTTGCAGGATTTGTTCTGGTGTAGCCGTTTTGTCGGAGAGATTTTCTCCACCTGCGGCACGGATTTTCCTTTCAGCGACGGAAGTTTGGAGACATTAGGTTTATTCGCAAATTTGCCCTTGGCATCGATCCATCTCCCTTTTGAGTTCTGCCTGGTAGCTGGACCACAGGCTAGCCCCAACGGGTCTATCCAAGTAAAGGGGTTAGGTGCGTAAACATAGAGATTAAATCCCCCCACCAACCCAATCGGATCCGGTGTAGTAAACCGCCCCACGTCCGGATCATAAAACCTGAACGTATTGAAATGCAGCCCGGTTTCCCGGTCCAGGTACTGCCCCTGAAACCTCAGGTTCTGCTCTTCAATGTAATACGGTTCGCGCACCTCTTCCAGCGTGTTGCCCCACACCCGATAAGTCGCCTGCCAGACGTTGTGGCCGTCGGCTTCGGTGAGCTGCTCCGGCAGGCCGTTGAGGTCGTTGTGGTAGTAGCGGATCTTCTGCAGCGGGCCGGTGCCGTCGACGCGGGCCAAGGGTTCGTAACCTTCGTCTTCGTAGAGGTAGAGGCTGGTCTGCTGATGGCGATGCTCCTGCAACAGGCGCAGGCCGTCCCAGGTGAAACGGGTTTCTCCCAGTGGATAACCCTTGCTGTCGTGTTCGGTCTTGGCGATGCGTCGGCCCAATGGGTCGTAGGTCATCTTGAGCACGCTGCCGTTTTCACTGCGCACTTCAACTAACCGACTTTCGGCGTCGTAACCGAAGCGTTGCAGGCCCCGTTTAGCGCTGCGCTTTTCGATCATCCGACCAAACGTGTCATAGCGGTAACGCTTGTCCTGATAGGTCAGCAGTTTGTTGCGCACCACCAGCCCGGCGCCGGGTGGCGGGCTGTAGAGCAGGTTGGCGCCGTCGTAGGCGAAGGTCTCGTTCTGGCCCTGGACGCTGTAGAAGCCCAGATGAAGGTTAACGCTAAACCTTACGGTCTTGAACACGACGCGTATATCAAGCCGGCGTCCTCCGAAGCACCGACTGACAAGTCTCGCATGGAGGTCATTGAGCAGCGCTACTTGCATATGAACTGAATGCTCAAGAGACTGATAAAGAACGTAGAAGCCGATACGGAAGATGCTGAATAAACTGCCGGTTCAAGCGATATAAATAGACGGAAAAAACAGGCGCGCCGACTCGGTCGATTGCCTGTTTTCATGAGTTATAAAATCCCAGGTGGTCGTAATAGCAACGTGGAGTTTCAGGCGGTCCATTCTTTTTCGGCGCACCATTGCTGCACATCCGCAATAAGCTCTGCGGAAACGGGTTCAAGATTGGGAAGTTTTTTTTCGTATTTTTTAATGCTCTCTACAAAAAAAGTGATAAAGGCGGCACCGATTAATTTGCGTTGAGCGGCCTTGTCTTTTTTTAATGGAACGAAATCTTCCTCGTCCATGGCAATGTCCAGACCGAACATTTTGTCTTTGGCGTAATAACGGCAAAATGTTTTTCTCTGCAAGTCCTTCGGCAGGCATCGCAGGCAGACCACCAACTCCCAATCAAGAGAAGGATATTTTTCTTTTAACAAGGTGCCAAGGTCCCGTAGCTCTTTGCTGATTTCACTGACCTTGCTCCAGCCTGGCGAATCTGTTGTGATACCGATCAACATGTTTTTTTCTCCTAGTGTCTACATTTGTTACCCGGGGGTAACTTACCTCGACGTTTAAGGTATTTGCCTATCTTCAGCTTTTCCCAAAGCTGCATATTGACCTTGGTAGGCGCGGCCATGACCTTCTTGTACTCAAGGTTTTTCGATTTCAGCCATTTGAAGGTATAACGCCTTTTAGGATGAATCGTCTCACCTACTTTCCAGACTTCCCCTTCTTTCAGAAAGACCTTCCCAACAGGATTACGCTTGCCCCACTCCATTTCGTCATAGAAACCGTCCTGTGTCGCCAGCAGATAATACAGTTCAGGCGCGAGCCCCCATGGGTCAATCCAGGAGATGGGATTCGGAGCGTATTGATAGGTATTGAAGCCGCCAGCAAGACCAATCGGATCCGGCGTAGTAAACCGCCCCACATCCGGATCATAAAACCTGAACGTATTGAAGTGCAGCCCCGTCTCCCGGTCCAGGTACTGCCCCTGAAACCGCAGGTTCTGCTCTTCGATGTAGTACGGCTTGCGCACCTCCTCTAGCGTGTTGCCCCACACCCGATAAGTCGCCTGCCTGACGTTGTGGCCGTCCGCCTCGGTGAGCTGTTCCGGCAGGCCGTTGAGGTCGTTGTGGTAATAGCGGACTTTTTGCAGCGGGCCGGTGCCGTCGACGCGGGCCAGGGGTTCGTAACCTTCCTCTTCGTAGAGGTAGAGGCTGGTCTGCTGATGGCGATGTTCCTGCAACAGGCGCAGGCCCAGGTGAAACGGGTTTCGCCGAGTGGGTAGCCGTTGGTGTCGTGCTCGGTCTTTCAATGCGCCGGCCCAACGGGTCGTAGGTCATCCTGACCACGCTGCCGTTTTCATTGCGCACTTCAATCCAGTCAGGAGCAGCAGAGGGCGCTTGAAGCAACGCCCTCTGGATTATTTCTTGCTGTTCATCACCGGATCGGCGAGGTTTTCATCGCCATCATTCATTCGCTGCAAAAGCTTAACTGCACGCGAAAAACCTTGAGCGACTGAGCGCTCCAGCCACCGCCTGGCTTGTTCAAAGTCCTGCTCGACTATCCATCCATCAATGTACATTTTCGCCAAGTCATATTGACCGTGGGCATCACCGGATTCGGCTCGGGGAAAGTGAAATTCCACCGTTTGGGATGTTGTATCAATCTCCCAATAATCGCGCTTGTTTACCTGAAATAGCCGAACGGTTTGATCGTCCACCCATTCAACAGGCCCTAGTAACGACTCAAAAAGACCCAGCGCGACGCTGATTCGCGTGGCTGTGAAAAATGCTTCAGGCGTGTTTTTTGAACCCTGCACCAGGACGCCGATGTTGATGTATTGATCCGTGCGCCAAGCAGCCGTTGCAGTGAGCGTTTTGGACGGGTTTTTTAGTGAGCGTCCCGAGGTGCCTGAGAATCGATAGTCACGTTTGATGATTTCTGCTTGGAGCTTATGTATCGGGTCGGTATCCCACCCTTTGAGCGCTGCCAGCGACAAAAGCGCATCGTTAATGTCCTCGATTAACGACTGGCGAATGGCGCTGTCAGTAGCGTTCGCTGGTAGCTTATCGAGGTGCTTGAACGGATGAGAGTAGGTGCAAACATCTAGAAGCGTTTTCTCTGCTTCGACTGGAGCTTGCTGAAGAACTATTTTGGAAATACCGCCAGCAGGTAGCTTGCACTTAGTAGCAAGGAGATAAACGTAGAGTACGGCTGCCTCTCGAATGCTGTGAGCCTGGAGGCGCTCCGTAGGGGAGTCGATTTCAAGTGTCGATAAATATTTACTCATCAGAATTTCTATCTCGTCGCGTTTGGCAGTGAGTTGCCCACTGGATTAATACCAACCTTTGGAAACGAAGGCGTTTGACCGGCCCTTTGAGCGGCTACCGAGTAACTATTGACTCTACCTTGCTCAACTTTTAGTGCCTTGGATCTCGTTACATTTTTTCTTATGATGGCGGACTCGTATTTATCAGAGCCGGGTTGCTTGTTAAGTTTGCGTACCTGAGATTCAGCTCGGTAGGACTTCCCTTTTTTTGAAATTTTCCCACCGCTGATGCCGTACTTGTAAACCTGACCAGTTTTTTTGTTCCGGATGATGTAGACGTGGTTCGCTTTGTTATTTTGCCTAGAGTTTCCGTTTGCTGCCCCACAGGTTTTCCATCCCCATGGATCCACCCAAGCAATCGGGTTCGGCGCGTATTGGTATAGGTTGAGCTCCCCATCCAACCCAATCGGATCCGGCGTAGTAAACCGCCCCACATCCGGATCATAAAACCTGAACGTATTAAAATGCAGCCCCGTCTCCCGGTCCAGGTACTGCCCCTGAAACCGCAGGTTCTGCTGTTCAATGTAGTACGGCTCGCGGACCTCTTCTAACGTGTTGCCCCACACCCGATAAGTCGCCTGCCAGACGTTGTGGCCGTCGGCTTCGGTGAGTTGCTCGGGCAGGCCGTTGAGGTCGTTGTGGTAGTAGCGGATTTTTTGCAGCGGCCCGGTGCCGTCGACCCGGGCCAGGGGTTCGTAACCTTCGTCTTCGTAGAGGTAGAGGCTGGTCTGCTGATGGCGATGTTCCTGCAACAGGCGCAGGCCGTCCCAGGTGAAGCGGGTTTCACCGAGAGGGTAGCCGTTGGTGTCGTGCGTTTTTCGATCAGCAGGCCAACCGCGTTCTCAACGCCGTTCTCGAAGAAATCACCGGCGCTCTGCATCGCAAGGATAGCGTCACGCTGGTGGGCTTCGGGACCTTCCTGCAACGCCATCGCGGTGCCCGTACGGGCAAAAAACCGTAGACCGGTGAGCCAGTCAAAATCAAAGCCAGCAACACTGTTGCTTTCAAGCCGGGCAAGTCGTTGAAGGACAGCGTTAATCCATAGTTGCGGCGAACTCCCTGAAAAACGGGGAGAACCGTATTGAAAATGGGCATGTCGATTGAATCGGGTGCCCATTTTTTTGCTTTTCCGGTAACTGAATTATTGTCCTGTTTTTTCAAGGCCAAGCTCGACCTTGAACTTCTCAGCAGGGATGCAATTTTCCAGGCACGGCTCGCGCGCGGGTCCGCCTCGAACAGGTATCGGATCTAATTAATCCATTTGTTATCAATGCACCATTGCCGCACATCAGAAATAAATTTTTCAGAGGTGTCTAAAAGATTTGGTAGTTTTTTTTCGTACTTTTTAATGCTGGCTTCAAAAAACTCAAAAAAGGCCTTGCCAATAATTTCGCGTTGGGCATTTTTGTTCTTTTTATGAGGAGTGAAAAGCTCTTCATTTATAGATATATCTAAAATGAACATTTTTTCTTTGGTGTAGTAACGGCAGAAAGATTTTCTTTCTACATCGCTCGGGAGGCAGCGTAAACATACCACGAGCTCCCAATCGAGTGACGGGTATTTTTTTTCTACAACTGCACTTAGAGCTGTCAGTTCGTCACTTATTTCGTTGACTTTCGTCCAGCTCGGAGAATCCGTTGTTGTACCTATTAGCATAGAGGCTACCTCATGTTTAATGTCTGCATTTGTTTCCGGGGGGAAGCTTTCCTCGGCGTCTGAAATACTTTCCGATTTTGAGTCTCTCCCAAATTTGCATGTTGCCTTTGGTAGGTGACGCCATGACGCGCTTGTAGGCCAGGTTTTTGGACCTTAACCACTTCGCTGTGTAGCGTCTGTTTGGATTAATAGTTTCGCCAACTTTCCAGACATCGCCTTTATATAGGTATACCTGCCTCACTGGTTTTTTATGACCCCACGCCATCTCATCATAGAGGCCATTTTTAGTCGCAATTAAATAGTACAGCTCGGGCGCCAGGCCCCATGGGTCAATCCAGGATATTGGGTTTGAGGCGTATTGGTAGATATTTAAACCGCCTTCCAGCCCAATCGGATCCGGCGTCGTAAACCGTCCCACATCCGGATCATAAAACCTGAACGTATTGAAATGCAGCCCGGTCTCCCGATCCAGGTACTGCCCCTGAAACCTCAGGTTCTGCTCTTCAATGTAGTACGGCTCGCGCACCTCTTCTAACGCATTACCCCACACCCGATAAGTCGCCTGCCAGACGTTGTGGCCGTCCGTCTCGGTGAGTTGTTCCGGCAGGCCGTTGAGGTCGTTGTGGTAGTAGCGGATTTTTTGCAGCGGCCCGGTGCCGTCGACCCGGGCCAGGGGTTCGTAACCTTCGTCTTCGTAGAGGTAGAGGCTGGTCTGCTGATGGCGATGTTCCTGCAACAGGCGCAGGCCGTCCCAGGTGAAGTGAGTTTCTCCCAGTGGATAACCCTTGCCGTCGTGCTCGGTTTTTTCGATGCGCCGACCCAGCGGGTCGTAGGTCATCCTGAGCACGCTGCCGTTTTCACTGCGCACTTCAACTAACCGACTTTCGGCGTCGTAACCGAAGCGCTGCAGGCCCCGTTTAGCGCTGCGTTTTTCGATCATCCGGCCAAATGCGTCGTAGCGGTAACGCTTGTCCTGGTAGGTCAGCAGCTTGTTGTGCACCACCAGCCCGGCGCCGGGTTGCGGGCCGTCCAGCAGGTTGGCGGCGGCGTCGTAGGCGAAGGTTTCGCGCTGGCCGTGCAGGCTGTCCTGGCTGGCGATGATGCGGCCGGTGGCGTCGTAGTGCAGCAGTTGGCGGTGTTGCGTGGCGGGTTGCTGGTCGAGTTTGCCGATCAGGTTGTCGGCGGGGTCGTACTCGAAATGTTTCTGCACGGCGGCCGGCATCAGCGAGGGCTGGCTGGTGTGTCGGCGTTGGCGTGAGCGCAGGCGCCCGCTGCGGTCGTATTCGCTGCGGGTGCTGATCTGGCCTTGGGTGCGCAGCACTTCGCGGTGCAGGCGGTCGCGTTCGAAGTCGCTGATGACCTGGCCGTCGAGGTTGATCTGGTGCAGGTGGCCGCTGCCGTAGTACAGGCGATTGAGCCAGCGGCCGTCGGGCAGTTGGGTCTGGATCAGGTTGCCGAGTTCGTCGTAGTGGTGGTGCAGGCTGCCGGCCGCGCTTTGTTCTTCGAGCAACTGGCCGAGGGCATCGTAGGCGAAGCTCAGGGTCTGGGCGTTGCCTTGCAGGTCGGTGAAGGCGGGTTACATGCCTGCTTTTGAGGTGTAGGCGATCCGTGGGAGGGAGCTTGCTCCCGCTCGGGGGCGCAGCCGTCGTAAGCCGGCTGATGCGGTTTATCTGGAGAATGCGTCAGCCTGTTTTGGGGCGGCTTCGCCGCCCAGCGGGAGCAAGCTCCCTCGCCACGGGATTCGCGTTTCTTCGCTCCCAATGCTCGATTTTCCAACGAGCACCTCGGCCGGCATCTTTTTGATGGCTGTGGGTTCGTAACGTCCTCGTGAACTCCCATACTCAACGTAGGCCTGAGCGAGCCTCGTGAGGCAATCGCTTCACGGGCTCGTGGGTAAGAACTTCCAGGACATTAGCCTGACCAATGGGGAGTCTGAAACGTCGCGAGCGCTATTCAGAGCCCTTGAGAAAGGAGATAAAAAGCGATGAAAACTCCAAGCCTTCATAGCTTTCCAGATTTTTGATATTGAAGAGGGCCCCTCGTTGTGTTGTGAGCTTTTGCAAGCGTCGCTTCAGTAGCTTATTGATCGGGCTGTCTGGTTGAGACGATAGGTGATCGAGCGCCTTTTGCGCACGTGCTGACACGTCCTTGAAGAAAATGTGTTGGGCATCAGTAGGTGGGACGATGCTCTCAAGGTCGCAGTTTTGAAAGGTGACGTAATCCAGTTTGCAAAGCTCAAAATCGACAAGCAGTGGGGTGTTCGGCTGGTCGGATATGAAGCTCACTTCTTGGAGCTTTCCAGCGAACTTAACATGGGTCATTTTTTTTGCGTTGAGCGAGTTGTCAATGATTTTGCATTGGCTGAATGTGCAGTTGCTGAAGTGGCAATCGACCAGTGCGGTTTGTCGAAAATCGCACTTCAGGAAGGTGCAGTTTTCAAATCTGCTGTCACTTAGACCTGTTGCCCGAAAGTCGACATTGCTGAATGTGCATTGGACTACGGTTGTTGTGTTGAAAAATCTTGAGTTGGAGAAGTCGGTTTTCTCGAATTCGCAATTTTCCAAAAGACAGCTGTCAAAAATCGGGTAGGAAAGTGTTGAGTTCTTTAATTTGGTGGCACCAATGAACTCATTTTTGAAAAGCGTTTTCTCAGGCAGGACGAGGCCGTCCTGCTCAATGCCAGATAATGTTTTTGATGGGATTCTGTCACTCACCACAATACTCCTTCATAACCATTGCCCCAATCGCCATAACGCCGTTGATGGGTGCCTTTTTTCCAATCAGCCTTCGTCGTCAGGTCCCACCAGGACTTGCTTTTCGGATCATACACATCGGGCAGGCGTTGTCCTGATTTCGCGACATTCAGATGTGCAAGCGACGGATCTGCCAACACCCTACGTTTGAATTCGGCATCGATCCTTTGACCTACATAGCGACGGTAGCGAGAGCGTGCCTGTCCGAAGTCGCCTCTGTCATAGGCGCGTTTGACCGCCGCTCGTTGTTTTAAAGTCAATGAGCGTTGAGGGTTACGGTACACGGCTTTTTTCGCTGCGTTGGCGTGAGCCTGTAGCTTTTTAGTCGTTGAGCCGCATGGTGCCCATCCCCATGGATCGATCCATCCCAATGGGTTAGGGGCATATTGATAGAGGTTCGCTCCACCCGCCAACCCAATCGGATCCGGCGTAGTAAACCGCCCCACATCGGGATCATAAAACCTGAACGTATTGAAGTGCAGCCCCGTCTCCCGGTCCAGATACTGCCCCTGAAACCGCAGGTTCTGCTCTTCGATGTAGTACGGTTCGCGCACCTCTTCTAGCGTGTTGCCCCACACCCGATAAGTCGCCTGCCAGACGTTGTGGCCGTCGGCTTCGGTGAGTTGCTCGGGCAGGCCGTTGAGGTCGTTGTGGTAGTAGCGGATTTTTTGCAGCGGGCCGGTGCCGTCCACCCGGGCCAGGGGTTCGTAACCTTCGTCTTCGTAGAGGTAGAGGCTGGTCTGCTGATGGCGATGCTCCTGCGACAGGCGCAGGCCGTCCCAGGTGAAGCGGGTTTCTCCCAGTGGATAACCCTTGCTGTCGTGTTCGGTCTTGGCGATGCGTCGGCCCAATGGGTCGTAGGTCATCTTGAGCACGCTGCCGTTTTCACTGCGCACTTCAACTAACCGACTTTCGGCGTCGTAACCGAAGCGTTGCAGCCCCCGTTTAGCGCTGCGCTTTTCGATCATCCGGCCAAACGCGTCGTAGCGATAACGCTTGTCCTGATAGGTCAGCAGTTTGTTGTGCACCACCAGCCCGGCGCCGGGTTGTGGGCCGTCCAACAGGTTGGCGGCGGCGTCGTAGGCGAAGGTTTCGCGCTGGCCGTGCAGGCTGTCCTGGCTGGCGATGATGCGGCCGGTGGCGTCGTAGTGCAGCAGTTGGCGGTGTTGCGTGGCGGGTTGCTGGTCGAGTTTGCCGATCAGGTTGTCGGCGGGGTCGTACTCGAAATGCTTTTGCACGGCGGCCGGCATCAGCGAGGGCTGGCTGGTGTGTCGGCGTTGGCGTGAGCGCAGGCGGCCGCTGCGGTCGTAGTCGCTACGGGTGCTGATCTGGCCTTGGGTGCGCAGCACTTCGCGGTGCAGGCGGTCGCGTTCGAAGTCGCTGATGACCTGGCCGTCGAGGTTGATCTGGTGCAGGTGGCCGCTGCCGTAGTACAGACGATTGAGCCAGCGGCCGTCGGGCAGTTGGGTCTGGATCAGGTTGCCGAGTTCGTCGTAGTGGTGTTGCAGGTTGCCGGCGGCGCTGTTTTCGGCGAGCAACTGGCCGGTGGCATCGTAGGCGAAGCTCAGGGTCTGGGCGTTGCCCTGCAGGTCGGTGAAGGTGACGGCGGTGAGTTGGTCCAGCGGGTCGTAGGTGTAGTCGGTGCGGCCATCGTCGGTGACTTTGGCGATCAGCCGGCCCACGGCGTCGCGTTCCAGGCGATGGACGATGGGTGCCGGCGGTGTTTCGGGAATGAGCGCCAGGCCCGTGCCGTACGGCGCAGGCATCGCCGTCACCGCCGCGACGTTGTCGAGGCGGTCGTAGTCGTAGCGCTTGGCGCTGCCATCCAGGTCTTGTTGCTCGGTCAACCGATCGCCAGCATCCCAGGCAAACCGGTAGCTTTCGCCGTTCTCGTTGGTCAGCGCTTGCAGCCGCCCGTAGCTGTCATAGCCGAACTGCACCTGCCGGCCCTGGGCGTCGGTGCGCTGACGCACCTGGCCGCGCCGGTTGTGTTGATAGAGCGTGGTGTGCCCGGCCGGGTCGGTATAACCGGTCAACTGGCCGCTGACGTCGCGCTGATAGTGCTCAGTGCGCCCGTCCGGCAATTGGCTGCTGAGCAATCGCCCCTGGGCGTCGTAGCTGAACTGGGTACGCTCACCGAGGGCATCGGTGATGGTTTGCAGATAGCCCCGGTTGTCATAGCTGAACCGCGTCGGATAACCCGAGCAATCGATGTGTTCGACCAGTTGGCCGAACGGGTTCCAGCGCAGTTTTTTGCTTTTGCCGGTGGCGTCGATGATCTCGACGACCTGGCCGTGAGTGTCGTAGCGGTAACGGGTGATGTGGCCCAACGGATCGGTTTCGGCGATGCAGTTGCCGCGCTGATCGTAGCGATATTGCCAGCTGTTGCCGGCGGCGTCGGTTTCCACCAGCGGCAAGGCCCAAAGCTCCAGCCACAAGGTCGAGTCGCTGCGGCCCAGCGGGTCGGTTTCGCCGATCAGGTTGCCGGCGTCGTCGTAGCTGTATTCGTAGTGCCCGCCCTGCGGGTCGGTGGCGTTGAGCAATTGGCGTTCGTCGTTCCACTCGAACTGCCAGGTGTGGCCGAGGTTGTCGGTGTACTGGGTGATCTGGTGCTGGGTGTTCCAGCGCCGTGTGCTGACGCGCTGCAAGCCATCGGTGATGCGCGTGACACCGGCGATGAGGTCATAGTCGAACTGGTAAGCATCGCCTTCGTCGGTCCAGTGTCGGACCACGCGCCATTCACGGTCTTCGATCAACGCCCATTCATAGAAACACCGCAGCCCCGTGGGCAACTGGTGCTCGACCATCCGCTGTCCGGCGTCGTAGGTGAAACGCCGTTGCACCTGGCCGGTGGCGTCGCGCACTTCGGTCAGGTTGCCGGCTGCGTCGTAGCCATAACTGACGAGGGCTTCGCGACGTAGATCGGGGTACAGGCGTTCGATGTGGGTCACGCGGTCGCGTTCGCGAATCAGCTCGACCTGCACCAGATCGAAGGTGTCGCGCAGGCGCGCCAACCGTCCGGCGTCGTCGTAGTCGAGGTAAATGCGGTTGTCGTTGCGATCACCGAGCTGATTCAGACGCAACAAAGACGGGTTGCCGGGTGTGACGTCAAATAGCCGGTACAGCCCGTCATCGCTTTCAATCAACAACTGCCCATCAACGTGACGTCGAACACTAAGCCCTTCACCCGGGCTGAACACCGCGCCGCCCAAGGGGATCGAACCCATGTCGATGCGCCGGCCCTGTTCATCGGTGTAGACCAACGTTTCGCCGCCCTCCGGGTGAGGCAGGATTTCAACCCGCACCTCATAGGACACACTCCAACCCGCGCCAAACAACCCGTCGCGACGCTCGTCACGGCTGTTGTAGAAGCGCTGCCAATCCATCGGCAAGACCCCGGGCAACACGAAATCCAGCTCTTCATCGCCCCCCAGCACCTTGGCCCCGGTGGCGGCATGCACCGGGTTCGAGGAGCCCATGGCGGCGTTGGCCATGGCGCCCATCGCGCTGCTGACGGCCATCGACGTCGCGCCACCGATCAGCATGCACGGCAATTTGCTGAAGAATTTGCCCTTGCCGCCCTTGAGCATCAGCAGCGCGGTGACCGCCAGCCCCACGCCCGGGGTTTTGCCGCTGCGGATCTCGCGCACCACCACCGAACCGCCACCGATGGTCACGTTTGATGAGATCAGCCCGGAACCCACTACCTTGGCATCGCAGGTGCTGCGGTCGCCACTGCGCACGGCGGGCTGGCCGTTGATGGTGACCTTGTCCGAACCCTCGGCCATGAACTGCGGCGGCATCGGCGGATGCTTCATGCAGACGAGCAGGTCCAGCGGCTTGGGTACGGCGCCGGGTGCCGGGGTGGCGACGGTGGGGCGCCACATCTGGGAGAAGAAGCTCTCGGCCATGTCCAGATAGCTGGGCTCGGCTTCGGGCTCGGGTGCCTCCAGCTCAGTGCCGGCCGGCGCGACATGGGACGGAATCGCCCCGGCGGCGCGGGCGGCGGGAATGCTGTTGATCAGGGTGTTGGTGGAACCGGTGAGAATGTTCGCCTGCACCGTGGGTGGAAACAGCGCGTTGCTGAAACTCTCGCACAGGTTGCTTAAACCCTTGTCGGCGCCGGTCTTGCTCATGGCAAGGCCGACGATCGTGCCCACCACCGCGCCAAGCAGGAAACACCCGAGCCCGCCGGTGGCGACGGTGATGCCCGTGGCCGCCACCACGGCAGCCGTCGCCAGCGCAGTAATCGCGATGTTGGCCGCGACCTCGAGCACACCGCCGAGGATGTCGGCCATCATCGAGGTGTGGTTGAGTGCATCGCCCAGCCGGGCGGCCCAGAGCGCGTCAGACATGCAGGGTGCTCATCAGGCCGGAACGTCGAACAACAGTGAATTCTTGATGGTCGCCCAATGCGCGGCTTCGGCATCGCCGAGTTTTTCGGCCTTCACGTAGCTCAGGGCGAGCATTTTGCGGGTGCCGGGCAATACCAGCGCCAACTGATACTGGAAGACTTTGTCGTTGCCCTTGTTGAACTGGCTGCGCAATTCGATGCCTTCGACTTCCTGGCTGGCGCCCAGGCGCACGGCGACGCCCGGTTGAAAACGCAAGTCTTGCACTTGTTTTTCCAGGCGCTTGAGCTGGTCGTCGAAGTTGCTTTGCAGGGTTTCGCCCTCGGCCAGCAAGCTGCGGCTGACAATCAGCGAAGTGCCCAGTTCAGGGAACTTGAGGATGTTGATCGACGCGTCTTGCAGTTCGCCTGCTGGCAGTTGGAACTGGAATTCATTGATTCGGTAAGTCATGGAACACAGATCTCGTGATTAGCCCTTGGGCTTGGGGAACGCGGCATTGATGTTGGCGTCGATGCTGGCCTTGACGCCCTGGCCGTCAGGCGTGGCGCCAGGGCCGCCGCCGTTGTTCAGGTGCAGCACGCCGCCGGTGTTGATCTCGGCATCGCCGCTGGCATAGAAGCTGATTTGCACGCCGGTCAGGTTGATCTGGCCGCTGGCATTGAGCTCCAGGATGCTTTCACCACAGACCAGCCGCAGGTTCTCACCCACTTCAATGACGTAGCTCTGGCTGATGCTGTCGGTCTTGCGCTGGCCCACCGACAGAATGTCTTCCTGTTTGACGATACGCAGGCGGTTGTTGCCGATGGTCACCGTCTCGTTATGCCCGATGCTCTTGTTACGGTCGTGGCCCACCGAGTGGCTTTCATCCACTTCCACCACGATGTCCTGATTGCGCTCGGCATGGATGTACAACTGCTCCGCGCCTTTCTTGTCTTCCATGCGGATTTCGTTGAAATTGGCCGGTGAGCCGCCCTTGCTCGAACGGCTTTTCATGCCACTCTGGGTGGCGTTTTCCGGCAAGTCGTAGGGCACGGTCTGTTCGGCGTTGTAGACGCGACCGGTGATGATCGGTCGGTCCGGGTCGCCTTCGAGGAAGCTGACGATCACTTCCTGGCCGATCCGTGGGGTCTGCATCGAGCCCCAGTTTTTACCGGCCCAGGATTGCGACACGCGAATCCAGCACGAACTGTTTTCGTTGGACTGGTCGTGGCGGTCCCAATAGAAATGCACCTTCACCCGACCGAACTGGTCGGTCCAGATTTCCTCGCCCTTGGGGCCGACCACCAATGCCGTCTGCGGGCCTTTGACGATGGGGCGGTGGGTGTTGGGAAGGGGCCGGTAGCTTTGTTGTGCGTCGATGCAGGTCAGGCTGCTTTCGAACTGCGCCGAGGCGGCGCCAATGCCGGTTTCCCCGCTTTCCTGGGAAATGGAGTAGCGGGTGCCGACGATCAGGTACTCGCGGTTCTGGTCCTGGCGGCTGAAGCCGGTGAGGCTGAACAAATGACCCGAGCCCAAGCCCCGGGCGTTGCCTGAGAGCTCGACCTGTTCGTGCAGGGTCTGCAAGGCTTCGATGCGGGTACGGGCGTAATGTTCACCGTCTGCGCTTTGCACATAGGTGCCGGGGTAGTCGTACAGCGGATAATCGCCGGCGGTGTGCGGACGGGGCATGGCCGAGCGCACGTCAATTCGCGCGCTGGGGCGCTGGAAGTCATAGTCGTTGAGTTCCAGCGAGCCTGGCTGGACTTCCTGGGCCAGGTGCCAATCGTGGATGTGATCGCGTTCGCGCTGTTGTTCATTCTTGGGGTAATACGGCACTGAAGCGTAGCCGGGCGCGCTGGTGTGGGCGCCGTAGGCATCGGCCAGCACCAGCACATGACGACCCTGTTCATGGCGGAAGAAGTAGTAGATCCCTTCCTGCTCCATCAGGCGGCTGACGAAATCGAAACTGGTTTCGCGATACTGCACGCAGTATTCCCACTCGCGATAGGGCCGGCTCAGGGCATCTTCGAAATCGGAAAAACCCAGGTCGCGAAACACCTGCTTGATGATCTGCGGGATGGTCAGGTTCTGGAAAATCCGGCAATCGGAGGTGCGGGTCAGCAGCCAAAGCCAGGGCCGCAGCGTGGCCTGGTAGCTGGCGAACTGGCCCTGATCGACGTTCTGGCTGCAACGGGCAACGATGCCATGGAAATGGCGCTCGCCACCGTCGTCCAGTTGCAGGCTCAGGCACATGGGTTTGCCGAGCAACTGGTTGAGGTCGATGGCATTGTCCAGCGAGTGCAGCTGCAGCTCATAGTTGAACAGCCGCCCCAACTCTTCGCCGCCGCCCATATCCTTGAGCAACAGCACCTCAGGTCCCAGAGGGCTGGTGATCTTTGCCAGGCGTGAGGCTTGGTTGAATAACATGGTTGTCCTTATCGCTGCCGCAATCCTTTTGACGCTGCGCAAGATTGCAGCCTTTTGACTTTAAATATCAAGAGATCGCAGCCTTCGGCAGCTCGTACAGAGGAGCGTGATCGCCTGGGGCGGTTACGCTGAAGGCATAATGTAGTTCGTTACTTGGGGGAGAGGAACCAGGTTCTTGATTGTTGCCAGGCATTACTTGAATATCTGCGCCCCTCCGCGTCACTTCATGTCCATGGAAAGCGATTACTGTGACCTCTTACCGCATTCAAGAAGCTGATCTTGACATCCCCGATACCTGGCAGGACCAGAGCATCAATATTTTTAAGTTGCCCGCAGTAGGTAAAGCTAAAGAAGCCAGTTTCGTGATCAGTCGCGACGCCACCCAAGGCGACTCTACATTCGCGGAGTACGTCGACCGACAACTGAAAAGTGCAGAGCAGCAATTGCCGAGCTTCAAACTGGTTCAGCGTTGGGACATGGTGCTCCATGGTCACACTGCCACACTGCTGGATTACACCTGGCAACGTGAGGGGCGCGAGTTGATGTTGCGTCAGGTTTTCATTGAGCGTAAGCCTTCTGTGCTGATCACTACCTTGACCACAACACCGAGCGATCTTGCCCATCACGAGCAGGCCTGGAAACGGGTCATGCATTCGCTCAAGCCACAGACCTCGATCGTCTGACCCATCGTGCGCGTGACGGTGCAGTAATACGAATCAGCAAGGTAGATGCCCGCAATGGATGCACAGGCTGCAGCACGTCTGGGTGACGAAATAGCCCATGGATTTGGGGTCGCAGCGATGGTCGCCGGTGCCGTAGCCGGCGCCTTGATCGGTGCTGCGGCCATCGCTGCGACCGTAGCCACCGGCGGGGTGGCGGTGGCCATTTTTGCGGGCTCGATCGCGGCCGGCGGCTTGTCGATGTTCCAGATCGTCAAGGGGCTTTCTACCATCTTCAATTTGCCCGAGCCCACCACGGGCAAATTGCAGATGGGCAGTTTCAATGTCTATATCAACGGCTTCAATGCCATGAGGGCGGGAGAGGACGTCGCTTCTAGCTGCTCCGGGCTGCCGATGAATCATCCGATATGGCCCTTTCCAGTGCTGATCGCTGAAGGCAGCGCCACGGTGTTCATCAATGGCAAACCGGCAGCACGCTTGCACAGCAAAATGGTTTGCGGTGCTCATATCAAGAGCGGCAGCCCCAATACGTTTATCGGCGGCCCGACGGTTTCGGTGGCGTTTGTCCTGGATATTGAGGGATGGATGCATACCGGGTTGGAAGCACTGGGATTGCTGGCCATGGGGGGGGCTGCAATACTCGCGGCCATGGCGGGCCTTGCCGCGTTAGCCGGTTTCGTGGTGATTGGCGGCACGATGATGGCTGGCATGGCGTTGCTAGGAGATATGGGTGATCGCTTGGGGCCCGGTTATCGGGATCTGCTGCAGGGTGTCGCTGGGTTGGTGCTTTTGGGCCTGGGACCGAAAATAGCAAAAATCGGTGCTGCGCCCGAGAGTGTTGCTCCGAACAAATCCCTTCCGTTTTCTGGCGGAACGCCGACTCTCGAAGGAGCAGCCGCAAACCCGGACGTTGTTAACCTAAGAAGTGCGGAGTTTTACCGCCTCTATGGAGACAATCCATTAAGGGGAACAAAGTCAAACCTTGAAGCTCGTCAGTGGTATTTGGCTGAAGATGCTAAAATTCTAAATCGCATTGATACATTTGCGCCTCTTGAAGTTCAGGCGCGGCAAGCGTTTGAAATGCGAAATGCAAACCGTACCCAAGCTAGAGAATTTATGTCAGATCGTATTAGCGCGGATCGCCTGACACGTGAAGAACCGAATATGACGTGGCCGCAAATGATTGATTATCGGAAAAGCCAAGGCTTGTCGGGTGATGAGATCTACCAGAGTATTCTGGAAAGCTCACAAAGAACGAGAGTGGAAGTCAATAAGCGCCTAGGAGTGGAATAATGATGAACAATTCTTTGCCGGCAGTAACGAGACGAAAAAATGAAAAGGGGCAAGTTGAGTATCACATCGGCTTCGCTTCTGATTGGGAGGGTTTTGATTCTCTTGTTAAGTATTTAGAGAAATACTGGCACGCCGTCCCCATTCAAAAGGACGACAATGTGTATTCTCGTCGTTGGTTACTAAGGAGTGGGGGTGTGTCAATAGCCATTTATCACGATAGTCAAATCGGGAATTATTTTGTCAGAGAGGATGGAGTAAATGAACAGGCTTTACTGGAGCAGATAGAGGCTGACTTGATAGAACGGTTTAGGTAAGTGGAATAAACGGACCTCACCGCCAAGCGCCTGGGTGACGGTTTCTACGAACAGCGGATGATCCAACAGGCGGTGATCGCCCGCACCGGCCAGCGCTTTCTCGACGGCTAGACCTCTGATGACAGCATGTTCAAGTACCTGATGAACAACGCCGGACGCGATATCAACAGCACCGGTGGCGTGCTGAAAGCGGCGCCGACACCATGATCAGCGCCGGTCGAGATGTCAACATCGCCTGCGCCGAGCAAGTTGACAGCAACGAGGCCGGCCCTAGCCACCGTAATCAGACCATCACCCAGTACGGCTCCAGTGTTGACGTTGGCCCGGCGATCTTTCACTTTTGGAGTCTGCCCTAGGCTCTGACCCGGGCACTCTTACCGGCAAGGAAATTTACATGATGGACCTGGACAATCCCAAGGTGGTCATGCCAAGCGGCAACGAGCGGGGAGCGAACTCGTTATGGCGTCCTGGCGGCCTGACCCATCCGGGGGGCATGCGCGAGACGGTATTGGATAAGGTGGAAATTCCACACCACAACGATATCAATTTTCTGCTCGCGAACCCTGATGTAGTGAGAATTCAATGAGTACCCATCTAGACAATGTATTGCTGCTTGCCCTGGCCTATGACGAATTGGATAAATTCCTCGTAGGCGAGCCGTTCTACTTTCAAGAAGCCAAAAACGACTACGAGGAACCGCAGAATATCGACGAGGCCTTCGATTTGCTGGTGTTGCGTTACTGGCAGCAGACCCGCGACGCCAACTTCCCCGCACGCTTCGTGGCGGCTTTTCTCAAGGTTCTCGCGACCTACCCCGATCGTAATCGGGCGATCTATGCCGCAGCGGGCTGGGTTTGGAATTACCGATTTTGCCTGAGCCAAAAGCGCGAAGAGCCCGAGGGGCTCTATGGCGAGCTGTTCGAAATCGACATGGGGTCCGTGGCCTTGGCCCTTCGAAGGCAGCTTGAGATCAATAAGGCAGCGCTGATCCTGGATACACGTTGGGCGGGTGGCACTTGGAACAGCGAGGACGGTTTATGGGAGCCGTTGATGCGCATCGCCCTGGACGTCAGGGACAAGCTTGGAGGACCGGACTTCGTGCCTGCCAATCCCTGAAGTTCGAGACTTCAATCAGCCCTTGGCCCTTACCGGAAACAACGCTTTCACCGCCGCATCAATAACACCCTTGATGCCCTTGCCTTTGGGGTCCACAGCGCCTGCATTACCGGCGTTGAGGTCCAGGCGGCCACCGGTATCGATATTGCCATTGCCATTGCCACTGGCGTAGATATTGAACGCCGTGCCCGAGATGTTGATCTCGCCACTGGCGTTGAACTCCAACACGCTTTGGCCACAGACCAGTCGAATTTGCGATCCCGCCTCCATGAGGTATTGGGTGCTGACGCTGTCGCTCTTGGTTCCTCCGACATGCAAGGCATCGTTGCACTGCACCGCCCGCAGGCGGTCTTCACCGATGCGCACCGTCTCGTTATGCCCAATGCTCTTGTTGCGGTCGTGACCCACCGAGTGGCTTTCATCCACTTCCACCACGATGTCCTGATTGCGCTCGGCATGGATGTACAACTGCTCGGCGCCTTTCTTGTCTTCCATGCGGATTTCGTTGAAGTTCGCCGGTGAGCCGCCCTTGCTCGAACGGCTTTTCATGCCGCTCTGGGTGGCGTTTTCCGGCAAGTCGTAGGGCACGGTCTGTTCGGCATTGTAGACGCGACCGGTGATGATCGGTCGGTCTGGGTCGCCTTCGAGGAAGCTGACGATCACTTCTTGGCCGATCCGTGGGATCTGCATCGAGCCCCAGTTTTTACCGGCCCAGGATTGCGACACGCGAATCCAGCACGAACTGTTTTCGTTGGACTGGTCGTGGCGGTCCCAATAGAAATGCACCTTCACCCGACCGAACTGGTCGGTCCAGATTTCCTCGCCCTTGGGGCCGACCACCAATGCCGTCTGCGGGCCTTTGACGATGGGGCGGTGGGTATTGGGAAGGGGCCGGTAGCTTTGTTGTGCGTCGATGCAGGTCAGGCTGCTTTCGAACTGCGCCGAGGCGGCGCCAATGCCGGTTTCCCCGCTTTCCTGGGAAATGGAGTAGCGGGTGCCGACGATCAGGTATTCGCGGTTCTGGTCCTGGCGGCTGAAGCCGGTGAGGCTGAACAAATGACCCGAGCCCAAGCCCCGGGCGTTGCCTGAGAGCTCGACCTGTTCGTGCAGGGTCTGCAAGGCTTCGATGCGGGTACGGGCGTAATGTTCGCCGTCTGCGCTTTGCACATAGGTGCCGGGGTAGTCGTACAGCGGATAGTCGCTGGCGGTGTGCGGACGGGGCATGGCCGAGCGCACGTCAATTCGCGCGCTGGGGCGCTGGAAGTCATAGTCGTTGAGTTCCAGCGAGCCCGGCTGGACTTCCTGGGCCAGGTGCCAATCGTGGATGTGATCGCGTTCGCGCTGTTGTTCATTCTTGGGGTAATACGGCACTGAAGCGTAGCCGGGCGCGCTGGTGTGGGCGCCGTAGGCATCGGCCAGCACCAGCACATGACGACCCTGTTCATGGCGGAAGAAGTAGTAGATCCCTTCCTGCTCCATCAGGCGGCTGACGAAATCGAAACTGGTTTCGCGATACTGCACGCAGTATTCCCACTCGCGATAGGGCCGGCTCAGGGCATCTTCGAAATCGGAAAAACCCAGGTCGCGAAACACCTGCTTGATGATCTGCGGGATGGTCAGGTTCTGGAAAATCCGGCAATCGGAGGTGCGGGTCAGCAGCCAAAGCCAGGGCCGCAGCGTGGCCTGGTAGCTGGCGAACTGGCCCTGATCGACGTTCTGGCTGCAACGGGCAACGATGCCATGGAAATGGCGCTCGCCACCGTCGTCCAGTTGCAGGCTCAGGCACATGGGTTTGCCGAGCAACTGGTTGAGGTCGATGGCATTGTCCAGCGAGTGCAGCTGCAGCTCATAGTTGAACAGCCGCCCCAACTCTTCGCCGCCGCCCATATCCTTGAGCAACAGCACCTCAGGTCCCAGAGGGCTGGTGATCTTTGCCAGGCGTGAGGCTTGGTTGAATAACATGGTTGTCCTTATCGCTGCCGCAATCCTTTTGACGCTGCGCAAGATTGCAGCCTTTTGACTTTAAATATCAAGAGATCGCAGCCTTCGGCAGCTCGTACAGAGGAGCGTGATCGCCTGGGGCGGTTACGCTGAAGGCATAATGTAGTTCGTTAGTTGAGGGAGAGGAACCAGGTTCTTGATTGTTGCCAGGCATTACCTGAATATCTGCTCCTCCGCGCGTCACCTCACGTCCATGGAAGGCGATTACTGTGACCTCTTACCGCATTCAAGAAGCCGATCTTGAAATCCCCGATACCTGGCAGGACCAGAGCATCAATATTTTTGAGCCTGGTGAAGCGCTAAGGGCGTACGTGGAAAAAGCAGACGCTGACTCAATTCGCGTTCGAATTATTGATCGCACGCTGGACTCCGCTTTGCGTGCAATCGGGTTTTCGAAGACGGCAGAGAATGATGTTTATTTTTTGGATGTCCCGGACGGCACGCAGAAGGCCAAGGTATTGGATGCTCTACGTTTACTGGGAGTGGCCTTTTCGGCGGGTAAGGAATGGTGTCCGTCTGAAGTCTTTGAATACTTTCGGGACATGGGTTTGCTGAGCGGTAAGTATTTGAGAGTCTCGTGGACGCAGCCCGGCCAATACCTTCTTGCGGACGCTTGAGCCATGGCAACAAGGGGAGAGTTTTCAATGAGTACCAATCTAGACAATGTATTGCTGCTTGCCCTGGCCTATGACGAATTGGATAAATTCCTCGTAGGCGAGCCGTTCTACTTTCAAGAAGCCAAAAACGACTACGATGAACCGCAGAATATCGTCGTGGCCTTCGATTTGCTGGTGTTGCGTTACTGGCTGCAGACCCGCGACGCCAACTTCCCCGCACGCTTCGTGGCGGCTTTTCTCAAGCTTCTCGCGACCTACCCCGATCGTAATCGGGCGATCTATGCCGCAGCGGGCTGGCTTAGGTATTACCGATATTGCCTGAACCAAAAGCGCGAGGAGCCCGAGGGGCTCTATGCCGAGCTGTTCGAAATCGACATGGGGTCCGTGGCCTTAGCCCTTCGAAGGCAGCTTGAGATCAATAAGGCAGCGCTTATCCTGGATACACGTTGGGCTGGTGGCAGTTGGAACAGCGAGAACGGTTTATGGGAGCCGTTGATGCGTACCGCCCTGAACGTCAGGGACAAACTTGGAGGGCCGGACTACGTGCCTGCCAATATCTGATGAGTTATAGATCGCTGGATGTAATCGATGCCGGAAGCATTTCACTAAACGACCTCAGTTGAACGGTATTAGCGTTTTAGAGATGACCGTGAAATTTCAAGATATTTTGGTAAGTCGTGAACACATGTTCTCCGTGGGCTTCGAACAAGACTCGGGCCGATTTTACGTATCTATACCGGTCAGCAACGGCATGGTCGACTACGAGGAATACTATGAAGTTGATCGCGCGACCTTTGATCTTTTTAAGCGCGACCCGGATGCTGCACTGCGGTTTGTTATGCGTTGCAGGAAGCGTGAACTGGACGAACTGTTGATTGTCCAGCCGGGTACCAACCGTGGCACCGCCATCTGATGATGGGCACGCGCCATTTTTCACCTGCCGGAACCGGATCAAGTGTGGGAGCAGGCTTGCTCGCGAATGCAATCTGTCAGCGACATTGATGTTGGCTGACACAACGCCTTCGCGAGCAAGCCCGCTCCCACACTAACCGTGTTCTGGTCAGGTCAGGCTGCGTCGCTGAAGTCGTAGTGCAATTCGTTATCCCGGGCGCTGATCCGCACGCCTGCCAGCGCTTTGCCTTCGAGCATGCGGGTGAGGAACTCGCGGCTCATGTCCGGTAGCAGGCTGTTGGTCAGGATGGTGTCGATCATCCGCCCACCGCTTTCGGTTTCGGTGCAGCGGGAGACGATCAGGTCGATCACCGCGTCGTCGTAATCGAACGCCACTTTATGGGTGTTCTGCACGCGCTTCTTGATGCGGTTGAGTTGCAGACGGGTAATGGCCTTGAGCATCTCGTCGCTGAGCGGGTAGTACGGAATGGTCACCAGGCGGCCCAGCAATGCCGGCGGGAAAATCTCCAGCAGCGGCTGGCGCAGGGCCTTGGCGATCTCTTCGGGCTCAGGCACGTTTTGCGGGTCTTTGCAGACACGGGCAATCAACTCGGTGCCAGCGTTGGTGGTCAGCAGGATCAAGGTGTTCTTGAAGTCGATCACCCGTCCTTCGCCGTCCTCCATCACGCCTTTGTCGAAGACCTGGAAGAAGATCTCATGCACGTCCGGGTGGGCTTTTTCCACTTCGTCCAGCAGCACCACGCTGTAGGGTTTGCGCCGCACGGCTTCGGTCAGCACGCCGCCTTCGCCATAGCCGATGTAGCCCGGTGGCGCGCCCTTGAGGGTGGACACGGTGTGAGCTTCCTGGAATTCGCTCATGTTGATGGTGATGACGTTCTGCTCACCGCCGTACATGGCTTCGGCCAGGGCCAGGGCCGTTTCGGTCTTGCCCACGCCGGAGGTGCCCGCGAGCATGAACACGCCAATCGGCTTGCTCGGGTTGTCGAGGCCCGCGCGGGAGGTCTGGATGCGTTTGGCGATCATCTGCAAGGCGTGGTCCTGGCCGATGATGCGTTTCTTCAGGTGCTGGTCGAGGTTGAGCACGGTTTCCAGTTCGTTACGGGCCATGCGGCCTACCGGAATGCCGGTCCAGTCGGCGACCACCGAGGCCACGGCCTGGTAATCGACCGTCGGCAGAATCAGCGGGGTTTCCCCTTGTAGCGCACTGAGACGCTGTTGCAGGTCCACCAGTTTCTCGCGCAGGGCGTGGCTGTCTTCACTGCCAACGTCGCTGTCTACCACACCGACGCTTTCGCGCAGGGTGGCGCGGGTGGCGAGCAGTTCGTCCACCAGGGTTTTCTCTTCAGCCCAGCGGCTTTCGAGTTCGGCCAGGCGTTCGCGCTCGGCGGCCAGCAGGTTTTCACTGTTGCTCTGGCGGGCGCCGATGACGATGCCGATGGCATGCTCGCGGGCGATGATTTGCAGTTCGGTTTCCAGCGCCTCGATGCGACGACGGCTGTCGTCCACTTCCGCCGGCACGGCGTGCAGGCTGATGGCGACGCGGGCGCAGGCGGTATCCAGCAGGCTCACGGATTTGTCCGGCAACTGGCGCGCCGGGATGTAGCGATGGGACAGCTTGACCGAGGCTTCCAGGGCTTCGTCGAGGATCTGCACCTGGTGGTGTTTCTCCATGGTCGAGGCCACGCCGCGCATCATCAGCAGCGCCTTGTCTTCGGACGGCTCGGCGACTTGCACCACCTGGAAGCGGCGGGTCAGGGCCGGGTCTTTCTCGATATGCTTCTTGTACTCGGCCCAGGTCGTGGCGGCCACGGTGCGCAGGGTGCCCCGGGCCAGGGCCGGTTTGAGCAGGTTGGCCGCGTCCCCGGTGCCGGCGGCGCCACCGGCACCTACCAGCGTGTGGGCTTCGTCGATAAACAGGATGATCGGTTTTGGCGAGGCCTGGACGTCTTCGATGACCTGGCGCAGGCGCTGTTCGAATTCACCTTTCATGCTCGCGCCGGCCTGCAACAGGCCGACGTCGAGGCTGCGCAGTTCCACGTCCTTGAGCGCCGGCGGCACGTCACCGGCGACGATGCGCAGGGCAAAACCTTCGACCACGGCGGTTTTACCGACGCCGGCTTCACCGGTCAGAATCGGGTTGTTCTGCCGACGGCGCATGAGGATATCCACCAGTTGGCGGATTTCTTCGTCACGCCCGACAATCGGATCTAGCTTGCCGCTGCGGGCCTGCTCGGTGAGGTCGACGGTAAAACGCTTGAGCGCTTCCTGCTTGCCCATGGCGCTTGGGGCCATGGCACCGCTGGCTTCACCGGGCACGCTGCCTGCGTTGAAACCATCGCTGGCGCTGAGCGCATTTTCCGGCGAGTCACCGACGTATTCGTCAAAACGCTCGCTCAGGGCCTCGACCTTGATCTTGTCAAACTCTGCCGATAGCCCCAGTAGCCCATGGCGCAGGCTCGGAGTCTTGAGGATGCCCAACACCAGGTAACCGGTACGCACCTGGCTTTCGCCGAACATCAGGCTGCCATAGACCCAGCCACGTTCCACGGCTTCTTCCACATGGGAAGACAAGTCAGTGATTGAAGTCGAGCCCCGTGGCAAACGGTCCAGGGCTTCGGTCAGGTCCCGGGCCAGGCGCGCCGGCTCGATATTGAACTGACGGATGATGCGGTGCAGGTCCGAGTCCTGCAATTGCAGCAACTGATGAAACCAGTGGACCAGTTCCACGTAAGGGTTACCGCGCAACTTGCAGAACACGGTGGCGGCTTCGATGGCTTTGTAGGCGACGCTGTTGAGTTTGCCGAACAACGCGGCGCGACTGATTTCACCCATGCTCATGGCTCCTTGAGATCTGTGAGGTGTTGGCCTGCTCGGCGTAGTGCCGGGCCAGTATTAAATCCTTGGCATCTTTTTCGGGCCGGCCCAGCCAGGTATTGAACCCCAGACGGAAGCGGCGATTGAGTTGCAGTGCCGGTACTTCGGGCTGTTTCAGAACCAGGTTCAGATCCCAGTCCAGTTCATGGCCCAGGTATTCGGCCACCCAGGCCACCAGTTCATTGAAGGGTTGGCTACCGGGCAGCATGCCCATGTAGTCATCCAGCTTGAGTGGCCCCAGGCGAATGCGGAATTTGTGCTGGCGATCCCAGACGTAACGGCCCAGGCAAAAATCCACGCCCAATTGATGGGCGCTGGCGCCCACGCGGCTGCGCTCCGGCAGCTCCAGCCATTGGCCGACGTACTCTTCGATCTCCACCGGCAGGCCGAAGTACTCGCTGAGAATGGCCTTCAAGCCGTCCGGGTAGCGGGTTTGTGCCGACAGATGACCGCTGTAATGCAGCTTCGCCGTGTCGGGGATCAGCCCTTGTTTGAGCAGGCTCGGCATGCCCCGACCGCTCAGTGCAGCCAGGCGTGCCGACCAGTAGTCATCGTCCGGGCGATCATGGCTGACCGTCGGCCGCGCTTCGGCCCAGGCCCGGTAAAACAGGCTCAGCAGGCGGTGATGGAACACATCCAGGAAGCGTTTACTGGTGCTGTCGGCGTTGTTGCGCTGGCGTTCGCGCACATATTCGGTGATGTGCAGCGGCAATGGACCGTTGGGGCCGCCGAGGCCGAAAAAGAACTGCTCCAGGCGCGCCGGCGAACCGTCGACGCCCGGCTGTACCGAAGCCAGGGTCGACGGGGCGAAGGTGCAATCGGCCTGTTGCCCAAGGCGCAACGGATCATCGGCCAGGCGCAACGAATGGCCCAGGCGCGGCAGTTCAGGCGATTCGCACTCGATGCGGCGCAACGCCTGGAAGAAGTCATATTCCCAGGGCTCCTGGTGCATCGCGTCCAGGGTACTCACAGGGTCGGACGGCGTCCGGGCTTGGCTTTCCATCGCATGATCTCGCCGCGTTCGGTGGTACGGATCACCGTCTCGGTAAAACTGTTGATCGACACGTAGCGTGCCAGGAAGCGCTCGAACACTGCACCGAGCAAGAAGACTCCAGTGCCGCGAAACGCGTTTTCATCGAATTCCAGGGTGATCTCCAGGCCACGACCAAACACGATCGGGCCCGGCATCGGCAAGCGTCGGGTGCAGGCCTTGCTGCTGACTTCGCGCAGGCCTTCGATCTGCAATTGCAACGCCGCATCGTTGCTGTCGCCGTACAGGCGCAGCAATTCGCGCAGGGCGGCGGCGCCCTGGCCTTGCTCGCTGAGGGACAAGTAATTCAGCGAAAGCTGGCTGATCAACCGCCAGGCCTTGGCGTCGTGGGCATGGCTGGCGCGTGGGCGGCTCGGGCCTGCCACGCAGCGCACCGCCGCTACAGGTGCGCTGTCGGCCAGGGTGAAGTCGGTCTTGCTATTGCCCACGCTCATGAACAGCGGCAGGTCGCGGTTGGTGCACAACGCCGTTACGCCCAGTTGGCGCAGGTCGTGGCGATAAGGCGCCTGCTGGCTGTCCACCAGGCTGACGAAGGTTTCGCTGCCGATGTAAGTCGAGCGCGGGCCGTTACGCCGCTGGCCGCTGGACAGCATGCGAGGTTCGCGCCGCACCGTGTACCAGGCCTGATCGCGGCCGTAACGAGACGGATCGCGTACCGCATAGAACGGCAAAAAAGGCTGCTCCGACCCGGTGCCGTGGCCGGTGAGGGCGGTCAGGGAATGAATCTCGAAATCCATTGGCCGGGTGCGGTCGGCGATCACATGGTGTTCATTGACCCGTTCCGACAAGTGGATGCGGTCCAGGCGCTTGGGAAACAAGTTGATGGCCGGGGTGCAGAACGGCAGGAACTGCGCGGCTCCGATGCCTTCCAGGCTCGGATCGTGACGGTCGAACAGCACGATCAATTCCAGTTCCTGGCCGTCGCAGCGTTTGACCGCCCGGCTCAACTGTGTGAAGTCGACAAACAGAAAACGGTGGGGCAGGGCGAAGTATTCCTGCAACAGGCGATAGCCCTGGAAGGCCCGCGGGACCACGGGCAGCGCGGCGTCGGTATCGTCGAATCCCTGGGAACGCAGTGCGTCCTGCGGCAGGCGTTCCACCCAAGCGCCGCCGGGCTGACGGGCGAACACGGCGCAGACATTGCCCAGCAGCTGTTCATAGAGGCGGAAGGGCTGCTCGTCTGCGCCACTGAGGTACAACGGCAGGTTGTCCAGAGCCAGACTGCTGAATGGCAGTTCGGCGCCCGTGCGCAGGGTCAGGCGCAGGCCGGCCTTGGCCTTGGGTTCACTGGCGGCCAAGCGCCCGAGCATGGCGGACGGGTTGCCGAAGTACTCGGCCTGGCTGACCTGCAATGGCCATAACATCACCGCGTGGGCGGTGCGGTACTCACAGCAGGTTTGGGTTTCGCGGCCCAGGGCGGCGCGCAGGACCGTGTCCCGGGGCAGGGGGAAGCCGCTGCTCAGCGAGCCTTCATCGGGGTCGGCCTGCAATTGCACCACAGTCATCGACGGTGTCGGCGCCAGGTAATGGGGATAAGCGATTTCCAGCAGGTTATGAGTGAAAGTCGGATATTCGGCATCGAGCTTGAGCTGTACCCGCGCCGTCAGGTAAGCGAACCCTTCCAGCAAGCGCTCGACATACGGGTCGGCGCAGTCCATGCCGGACAACGTCAGCCGACTGGCGATTTTCGGGTATTCCTGAGCGAACTCCGCCGCGCTTTCGCGCACGTGGTGCAATTCCTGGTTGTACAGTTCCAGCAGGCGCGGATTCATGAGCGTCTCCGCTGGTCGGCGTTGATCACTCGCACATGGCCGGATTCCAGGTCCAGGTCGGTTTGCAGCATCAGGCGCAGTGGCACCGGCTGGGCCCAGAGATCGCCTTCGATCTCGAAGCTCAGGGCGTTGTGGTTCATCTCGGCGGACGCCCGGGCCCGCACGCGCAGGGTGTTACGCAGAATCCGCGGTTCGAACGTGGCGATGGCCTGGTGGATCAGCGCTTCAAGCGCTGCGATATCGACGTTCGACGCACTGTTGCCGGCCAGGGCTGGCAGCCCGAAGTTGACCACCGACGTGCCGGCCGGGGTGTGCAACGTCGCATCGGCGCTGAGCAATGAAGTGGTGTTGAGCAACCACGCCAGGTCACGCAGTACGGAGGCTTTGAGTTGGCTCAGGGATAGCACGCGCTTGTCGGCGCTTTCCTTGACGTTGCTCGGGTCGTCGTCGGTCAACCGGTCCAGCAGGGACGGTTGCAGGCGATCGCGGGTGGCGATTTCGGTTACCACGAGAAATGCGCCACGAAATTTTTCTGGTCCATGACGCCGGTCATGCAGCCAGCACTATGGGCGACCTTCGACACTTCCATGGGCTGGCCTTTGATTTGGCGGATGGCCTGATACCGAGCGTCACAATCACGGCTCGGAGGGGGCTCGGGCGTGGAGTGCTCCACGATAATGATTTGGGCGTTGTTGAAGGTCTCGACCCGTGGTTGACCTTTTCGGTCGACACTCAGGAAACAAGGCCACGGCATGTCCAGTTTCAAGAGGCTTTGGTCCTGTTTGCGCAAGGCGCATTGCTGATCGTGGCTTTCCAGGGTCAGTGTTTGTCCGGCGACAACTACCTGATTGCCGGGTGCAGCGGATGGTTGCTGTTCGGCCCAGGCATTGAGGCTCGGCAGGCCGCCCGACAGCAGTATCAACAGGATTCGTTTAATCATTTCAACCTTCAAAGCCCAATCTGTCTTGAGCGATGCGCAGAGTCGTGGACGATCGCATATGAGGTCGGTTACCAAAGGAAAAGAGCTGTGTAATCTTTCTGATCGCCTGCGCCTCGCAGGCAACTGGCACTGCGCGCGACCACCGAAGGTTCGAGCTGGCCTTTGACCTGGCGTACGGCACGGTACTCGGACCGGCATTCGCGACTGTTCGCAGGATCAACGCTCATATGCAGCACGATCACGATCGGTACGTTGTTGAAGTATTCGACGTGAGGTTTGCCCTGCCGGTCGACCGCAAACTGGCACGGCCATGGCATCTCGAGTGGCAGCACGCTCTGATCCGGTTTACGCAACACGCATTGCTGCTGATCGTTCCCCAGCGTCAGTCGTTGCTCGCCCAGGGTGACAACCTGATCCTCGGAAGCAGGGGCAGCCTGTTGGCCGGCGCACGCCCACAGGCTCGACAGCACGCAGCACAGGGCCGCCAGGTTTCGGCTGGATCTGATCATGTCAGCTCCCAGAACCAGATGGCTTTTGATCGGTAGGCAGGGTCGTTGTAGCGGCCAATGGTCAAGCCACGATTCCATAGGTCGATATGATCGCCGGTGCGATTGTCAGCAGACTCCCCTGACTGCTGGAAACAATCCTTGAAAAAGATGAGCCCGGTCTTGTCTTGCAACTTGCGGCGTTCTTCGGCACTTCCACCGAGAATCAGTGGCCGCCCCAGATGATGCTTCCACAACCAGTTCGCCAGCGACTCGGCACCCCTGGCATGCTCATGTGCACATTTGGGTTCGGTATAGGTGGATTTGTTGACCTTGATGGTCAGCTCTGCATTGAGCGTCATGCTCATGCGGATAGCACACTGATTTTCCCAAGGCCCTTCACAGGGCTTTGCGTCAGGGTACTTAACCAGGAGATCGGAATAGGCTTTCCACAAATTGATAAACGAAGGCTTGGCCATGACTCAGACACCGGATGGGAAAGGATTGGATTCGAGCAAGCACCAAAACACCCCCGGCGTATAACGCCGGGGGCATCTTCGATTACACCTTGACGTTCTGACGGATGTTCCAGCCGAACTTGACCGGCCCGCCTTCCTTGGTGCCATCGGCTTTTTGCGGCTGGTAGTCCACCAGCACCTTGGCGAAGTTCAGGGTCAGGTTTTCGGTCAGGCGATCATCACTGCCCGAGCCGCCGGTGCTCAGGGAAGTGACCAGCACTTCTTCCAGGTTGATGATCATGTACTCGACCTGGCTTTCGCCGCCGGCCTTGCGCACGGTCAGCTTGACCTTGTCGATGTGCTTGCCGCTGGCGCAGTGCATCATCAGGTTCGGTGTGGCCTTGTCGACGTACTTGGTCAGCGACAGGTCCTGGATGTTCACCTTGCCTGCACCACCACCGCTGCCCACGTGCATGTTGCCGGACTGAGACATGCCCCAGCTCCAGTTCAAGACGTCGATTTCGTCCTTGTGGGCCTTGTCCATGGACTCGCCCTTGATGTCGCCGATCTTGATGAAAATATCAACAGCCATGTTTTCTCCCTGTGTGGTCTCTACCACATTGTGTTTTGTTGATCGTTCCCACGCTCTGCGTGGTAACGCATCTGGGGACGCTCCGCGTCACTGGGACGCGGAGCGTCCCGGGCGGCATTCCCACGCAGAGCGTGGGAACGATCACATCAAGGTCGGTGTTACGCGCCTTTGGCCGAAGGCAGCTTGGATACCAGTCGCAGCGACACGGTCAGACCTTCGAGCTGATAGTGCGGGCGCAGGTAGAACCTGGAGTTGTAGTACCCCGGGTTGCCTTCCACGTCCTCGACGATCACTTCGGCCGCAGCCAATGGGTGCTGGGCCTTGGTGGTTTCGGTGGAGTGCGCCGGGTCACCGTCGACGTAGTTGAGGATCCAGTCCTGCAACCAACGCTGCATTTCGTCCTTCTCTTTGAAGGAGCCGATCTTGTCGCGCACGATGCACTTCAAGTAATGGGCGAAACGGCAGGTGGCGAACAGGTACGGCAGGCGCGCGGCCAGGTTGGCGTTGGCGGTGGCGTCCGGGTCGTCGTATTCGGCCGGTTTCTGCAACGACTGGGCGCCGATGAACGCGGCGAAGTCGGTGTTTTTCTTGTGCAGCAACGGCATGAAACCGTTCTTCGCCAGTTCCGCTTCACGGCGATCCGAAATGGCGATTTCGGTCGGGCACTTCATGTCCACGCCGCCATCGTCAGTCGGGAAGGTGTGCGCCGGCAGGTTTTCCACTTCACCGCCAGACTCCACGCCACGAATGCGCGAGCACCAGCCGAAGTGCTTGAACGAGCGGTTGATGTTCACCGCCATCGCGTAAGCGGCGTTGGCCCACGTGTACTTGGAACTGTCGGCGCCATCGGTGTTTTCTTCGAAGGCGAAGGCTTCCACCGGATCGGTCTTGGCGCCATACGGCAGACGCGCGAGGAAGCGCGGCATGGTCAAGCCGATGTAGCGCGAGTCTTCCGATTCGCGTAGCGAGCGCCAGCCGGCGTATTCCGGGGTGGTGAAGATCTTGGTCAGATCGCGTGGGTTCGACAGTTCCTGCCACGAGCCCATGCCCATCACGGTCGGCGATGCGGCTGCGATGAACGGCGAGTGCATGGCGGCGCAGACTTTCGACAACTCGCCCAGCAACTCGACATCCGGCGGCGACTGGTCGAAGTAGTAATCGCCCACCAGGCAACCGTAAGGTTCGCCGCCGAACTGGCCGTATTCTTCTTCGTACATCTTCTTGAAGATCGGGCTTTGGTCCCACGCGGTGCCCTTGAATTTCTTCAGGGTCTTGTGCAGGTCGGTCTTGGAGATGTTGAGCACGCGAATCTTCAGCTGCTCATCGCTCTCGGTGTTGTTGACCAGATAATGCAGGCCACGCCAGGCGCTTTCCAGTTGCTGGAAATCGGGGTGGTGGATGACCTGATTGACCTGGGCAGTGAGCTTGGCGTCGATGGCGGCGATGATTGATTCGATCGACTTGATGGCGTCGTTGGACACCAGGTCGGTCTGCGCCAGGGCCTGTTCGGCCAGGGTGCGCACGGCGGTCTCGACGGCTTCGCGGGCGCGGTCGGTCTTGGGTTTGAATTCTTGCAGCAGCAGGGAGGCGAACTCGCTGGCTTCTTCGGTGGTGCCCAGTGTCTGGGCGTCTGCACGTACTGAATCGGTCATGATCATTCGTCCTGATTAAGCCTGAGGCTCGGCTGGCTTCGGCGCACTGGCGAGCGCCTGGAGCAGCGCCGGATCCTTGATGGCCTTCATGATGATTTCTTCGGCACCGGTCTTGCCGTCCATGTAGGTCAGCAGGTTGGCCAGTTGGGTCCGCGCTTCGAGCAGCTTGTTCAGCGAATCGACCTTGCGCGCCACGGCGGCCGGGCTGAAGTCGTCCATGCTTTCAAAGGTGATGTCCAGGCTCAGGTTGCCTTCGCCGGTCAGCTCGTTGGGCACGTGGAACGCGACGCGTGGCTGCATGGCCTTGAGGCGCGAGTCGAAGTTGTCGACATCCACCTCGAGGAACTTGCGATCGGCCACAGGTGCCAGAGGCTCGGCGGGCTTGCCGGCGAGGTCCGCCATGACGCCCATGACGAAGGGCAACTGGACCTTTTTCTCGGCGCCGTAGAGCTCGACGTCGTACTCGATCTGCACTCGAGGCGCACGGTTGCGCGCGATGAATTTCTGAGAACTTTGCTTCGCCACGTTGCTGCTCCTGGTCGCTCAAGCGACGGTGTTGGCGTCATCGGTGGTACCGGTGACGTGACTGCGTGATCCGTTCGCTTTTATTCGCTGTCTGGTCCGCGCAGGTTTTCAAATTGGCTCATGCCGTCGGGAATCAGGTTGCGCACGATGGCCGCAAAGTCGGCATGCACCAGATTCTTCGCCCGGTTCAACAGCACCGGCAGTGGGCTGGAGGGCTCATGTCGGGTGTAATACGCAAGAATCCGGTCCAGGCTGCGCAGTACGTCGTCACGGTTGTTGATTTCGCCAGTGCTGCGCGGTGCGCTCGGTGCGGTGGGCAGGTATTCAACTGGCGCGGCACTGTCGTCGCTGACGGAGTCGGGAAGGGGGTTGTCGCCGCTCTGCGGGGCGAACTGGCCGAGAATCTGCAAGGCCATTTTTAGCGGTTGCTTCAACGGGCCAAGGTCAACGCCCTGGGCGGAACCGACTTGCTCGCTGATCTGTTGCTCGATGGCCTCGGCGACGCTGCGGGCCTCGTGCAAAGCTGCGCGGGTGATTTCCAACTGTTCGGGATCGCTGTCGAGGAACGCCCCGGCGAGCTGCTCGGCGCCGAGGCTTTCGTCAGGGAAGCTTTGCAGGCCGCTGGCATTGGCGGCGGCGCGCAGGCTGACAGCGCCAAAGGTTCGCGAACGGGCCAAGATGCTTTCACGCAGCAGGCGAATGGTGGCATCGGACGTCAGGCCGGCGAGGGCATTGATGCGCACGGTGGGGTCGTTGTCGTCTTCGGCATCCAGGCGCGGATGCAGGTCGGCCCAGTATTGCTTGAGCAGTTCGCTGATCAGCGTCAGGACACGGGCCAGGCCGGTGACGCCTTCGAGGGCAAGGGAACTTTGCAAAAGGAAATGGGTGATGCGCAGGTCTTTGCTGCGTTGCAACAAATCCAGGCTTTGCTGCTGGATGCTGCGCCATTCAGGGGGGGAGGCAGGCAATATCGAATCGCCCATGCTGCGCTCGGGCTGGCCCAGGGAATCGCGTTCCAGGCGCAAAAAATCCGCGTCATATTCCAGATCTTCACCGCAAGGCGAAGTCGCGGAAACGGCGGCGAGCAGCAAAGGCACTTCCACTGAATTTGATCTCCCTATCGCCCGCTGACAGAGTCGGGCATTTCACACGTTAGTTCCAGGTGGAACTTCACATGTTTCCTTGCGTGTATTGGCATCTTTGGATGCGCGATGATCTTAAAGTGCCATCATTTATATTCAAGAAGTTATGCATTTTTGGTGTAGTACTTATGGCTTGTCAAGGTAAGCTATTTCCCTTGTGTGACAGATGTGAGGTGCTTGTCAACCCGCGCGACCGCTTGGTCGAGGCGGGCACTGATGCAGGTTTTTTGTCACGCTAGCCGGTTAAGATCAGCAATCATGCTGGCAAAAAGCGGTTTTCGAGGTTGTTTGCAAGGTTGTCGGACCGAGTCTGGCGGGAGTGAATCCCGATTCGCCCGCGCGCAAAGTGTTCAGCAAGGAGGCAAGATGTCGCTGTGTTTGACTATCACTAGTTATCACAAAATTACCCCTGGCCAATGCCCTGAAAAATCCATGGATCAGGGCGTGCTGGCAATAGGCCGCAACTCTGATAATGACTGGGTATTGCCCGACCCTGAGCGTCTGGTTTCCGGCAAACATTGCGTTATTCAATATAAAGATGGCCGGTATTACTTAACCGATAACAGCACTAACGGTGTGGAATTGGTCAAGGCCGGCATTCGTCTGCGCAAAGGAAACAGCGAGCCGTTGCAAGATGGAGAAGTAATCCGTATTGGTGATTATGAAATCCAGGCACGAATCAGTTTCAGTCTGCCGGCGACCGACAACAACCCTTTCGCCGATTCGTCCAGCAGCTTCGAGGCCCTGATGGGGCGTCAGGGCGCCGTCGTGAATACGCCGACATCGTTGCCCGTGACGCCACCTGCACATTTTCAGGGCGTATCGGCCATGGACACGATGCCGGACCTGTTCGATTTTCTGACACCGACCAGCGTCCCGCCGGCTACCCAGCCCGACCATGTCCCGGCCGAGCAGCACGACTTCCGCCCGCCGACCCCGATCCCCCACCCAACACCCGTGGCCGGACCTGCACCGCTGGTGTCGGCCCAGGTGATTCCGGAAGATTGGGACCTGTTCAGCGACAAGCCTGCGCCGGTGGCTATCGTCCCCTTGCCTGTTGCAGAGGTTACGCCGCCACCCGTACCGCAAATCAGCGTACCGATCGAGCCTGTGCCACTGCGTGAACCACCCGTGGCCATCGTCGAACGCCCGGTCGGCCCGGCCGACAATGCTCAACCCGACCTGTTGCAAGCCTTCCTGCGCGGCGCCGGTCTGGATCAAGTGCGCCTGGACAAGGCTCAGGCCGAGGCGCAAATGGAAAGCATCGGGCGCAGTTATCGGCTGATGGTCGAAGGCCTGATCGATGTCTTGCGCGCCCGCAGCAGCCTCAAGGGCGAGTTCCGCATACAACAGACAATGATTCAACCGGTGGAAAACAACCCGCTGAAATTCGCTCCCAACGTCGATGAAGCATTGCTGTTGTTGTTGCGCCACAGCAATCAGGCGTTCATGGCGCCGGACCAGGCTGTGCGCGACAGTTTCGACGACTTGCGTGCCCACCAATTGGCGGTGATGGCCGGTGTAGAAGCTGCGATCAAACACCTGCTGACGCGCTTCGAGCCGGCGCAACTGGAAGAGCGCATGGGCAAGCCCGGTGGTCTGTCGGGCATTTTCACTGGCTCGCGACAGGCCCAGTACTGGCACCAGTTCACCGAGCTCTACAGCAATATTTCCCGCGAGGCCCAAGAGGATTTCCAGGACCTGTTCGGTCGGGAATTCAGCCGCGCCTACGAAGAGCACAGCACAAGGCAGCGCCGCCACTGAGCGTCGCCGTCGCATAACGTCATGCATAGCAAAGAACGGAACAACGGATAGCTGAAACGTCATTGAGGACGCAGGATGATTCCCAGGTTTTTACTCGCAGTAGCCACCGCGCTTCTGCTGAGCGCATGTGCCAAGGACACGGCCAAACCCGAGGCCGTTGAGGCCGAGGCCGAGGCCGACACTGCCGCGGTCGAGTTGCACTTTCACGCCATTGCCGGGCTCAACCCCGGCGCCACTGGCCAGCCAGCTCCGGTTCGAGTGCGCATTTTCGAATTGAAAAATGCTGCCACCTTCGGCCGTTCCGATTATTTCGCATTGGCCGAACGGGCCCAGGCGACGCTCGGCGCAGATCTGATCGACCAGGACGAAGTGCTGATCCAGCCCGGCCAGCAGTTGAGCCTGCAGCGCGACCTCGACCCGGCCACCCGCCATATCGGCGTACTGGTGGGGTATCGCGAGCTGGATCAGTCGTTGTGGCGCACGGTAATGAATGTCCCGCCGCGCCAATACACCGAATACCAGATCAGCCTCGACGTGCGCGCCGTGCGCAGCGCCGTCGTGGTTTCCCCATCCAGCCCTGCCCAATAAGCAATCGGAGCTCCCCATGTCCTGGAACAATCGTGTGGTCTGGTCGGAAGGCATGTTCATTGGAACGCAGCACTTCCAGCAGCATGACCGTTACCTGGAGAACCTCATCGACGCCCGGAGCCGCCCGTTGTCGGCCGGCGCCTGGGGTTTCTCCGAATTGCTGATCGACCAGGGCCTGCTGGCCCAGGGCAAACTGGCGATCATCTCGGCGCGGGGCCTGTTGCCGGACGGCACGCCATTCAACATTCCCCAGGATGACCTGGCACCGAGCCCGCTGAATGTCGATGACAACCTGCGCGATGGCTTGGTGTACCTGGCCTTGCCGCTCAAGCGCGCCGGTGCGCGTGATACGGTCGACGAAGGCGAAGCCCTGGGCGCTGCGCGCTACGTGAGCCAGGTGCGCGAAGTACGGGACGACAACGCACCGTTCGAAAACCAGGCCCCGGTGGCCGTGGGGTCGAGGGCGCTGCGATTGTTGGTAGCCCAGGATGGCATCAGCGACTACGCCGCCATCGGCCTGGTACGAATCAAGGAGAAACGCGCCGACCGCGCCTTGGTACTCGACGACACCTACATCCCGCCGTTGCTGGATGTGGTCGCCTCCAACCCCCTGGCCGCGTTTCGCAGCGAATTGCTGGGCCTGCTTCATCAACGCGGCGAAGCCCTCGCCGGGCGGGTGGTGGCGTCCGGTGCCGGCGGTGCCTCGGAAATTGCCGATTTCATGCTGCTGCAACTGGTCAACCGTGCCCAGCCGCTGATCCAGCACTTGAGCCAGTTGAGCCCGTTGCACCCCGAGCGGTTCTACAGCGAGCTGGTGAGCCTGGCCGGGGAGTTCTCGACCTTTACCGCGTCCGGTCGGCGCCCCCAGGAATACCCGCAGTACCAGCACGATGACTTGGCGCTGAGTTTCGCGCCGGTGATGCAAGCCCTGCGAGAGGCGCTGTCGATGCTGATCGACAGCAAGGCCACGCCGATTCCGATCGTCGAAAAAGCCTACGGCGTCCATGTGGCGATGCTGGCTGACAAGGCCCTGCTCGACAGCGCCAGCTTCATCCTGGTGGTGCGCGCCGACGTGCCCGCCGAAACCCTGCGCAGCCACTTTGGCCAACAGAGCAAGGTCGGCTCGGTGGAGCACATCCGCAACCTGGTCAACCTGCAATTACCGGGCATCGGCCTGCTGCCGCTGCCGGTGGCGCCACGGCAAATCCCGTATCACGCCGGCTCCACCTATTACGAACTGGACCGGGGCAGCGAGCATTGGCAGCAACTGGCCAACTCCGGCGGTTTTGCGTTCTACATCGCGGGGCAATTCCCGGGGCTGAACCTGGCTTTCTGGGCGATCCGAGGATAAACCGCAATGAGCAACGACGATCGTACCCAATTCATGCCGACACCCGGTGGCCGTGGCGCCGATCCGGCCCGCCCGGATGCCGGTCGCGCCCAGGCCGCGCCGCTTTCGATGCCGGCCGCGCCGCTTTTGATCGGCAAAGCCGAAGGTCTCAACCCTCTGGAGAGCGCCGCTGGCCCGTTGCTGGCTTTGCTGACCCGCTTGCGTAACACCATTGCCCACCCGGCGCCGGCGAGCCTACGGGCGCAATTACTGGCCTACCTGCGCCAGTTCGAGGAGCGCGCCGAGGCTGCCGGTGTGGTGCGCAACGATGTGTTGCTGGCCCGTTACGCCTTGTGCACCGCCCTGGATGAAGCGGTGTTGAGTACGCCGTGGGGTGGCGCCAGCGACTGGGGCAAACAGAGCCTGCTGATCACCGTGCACAACGAAGCCTGGGGCGGCGAGAAGGTGTTCCTGCTCTTGGAACATTGCCTGCAAAGCCCCCGCGAACGTTTGTATCTGCTGGAGCTGTTGTACCTGTGCATGTGCCTGGGTTTCGAAGGGCGCTATCGGGTCATCAACGACGGTCGCAGCCAACTGGAAGCCTTGCGTGAACGCACCAGTGCGGTCATCCGCAGCGCCCGTGGTGAATATGAGCGTGAACTGTCGCCCCATTGGCGCGGCGTCACCGTGGCCCGCGACCGGCTGGCGCAATTCATGCCGCCATGGATCGCCGTGGCCATCGGCGTGGCGTTGCTGTTGGCACTGCTGTTCGGCCTGCGCTTGAAACTGGCCGCCGATGCCGAGCCGGTGTTTAAAAATATCCATGCACTGGGTGAGATCCCGGTGCAGGCCATCGACCGTCCGGTGGTGCAACCGAAACTGATCGAACGTCCCCGCCTGGCGGGCTTCCTCGCCGATGAAATCAAGGCCGGCCGGGTGGCCGTGGAAGATGCCGTTGACCGTTCAGTGGTGACCATCCGTGGCGATGAGCTATTCGCTTCGGGCAGCGCCAGCATCGTCGACAATTTCCAGCCGCTGATGCTGCGCATCGCCGATGCCATTCGCAAGGTCAAGGGTCAGGTCCGGGTGACCGGCCACAGCGACAATCGCCCGATTGCCACCCTGCGGTTTCCATCGAACTGGGCCTTGTCCGAGGCGCGTGCCACTTCGGTGCTGCAAATCCTCTCGGCCAAAACCGGCCAGCCCGAGCGCTTCAGCGCCGAAGGCCGCAGCGACACCGAACCGTTGGTCTCGAACGCTACAACAGAGGGCCGCGCGCGTAATCGTCGGGTCGAAATCACAGTGTTGGCGGAGGGGGTCGAGTGAAGGCGTTTTTCAGTTTTATCATCCGCTGGGTCATTCCGTTGCTGGGGCTGATCGCCCTGAGCCTGATCATCTGGTTTGTCGGGCCGCTGCTCGAATTCCTGGTGCCCGAAGGCCGGCGCTGGACGCTGATCATTCTGGTGTTCGCGGTGTGGATCGCCTATCGGCTGTTTCGCATCATCCAGGCGCGCCGTCAGGCCGCCGAAGTGATGCGCAGCCTGGCGGCGCAAACCCCGCCGGACCCGACCAGCGTCGCCACCTTTGAGGAACTCGAAACCCTGCGCCAGCGCATGGACGAAGCCTTGGCACTGTTGAAGAAAGCCAAGCTGGGCGGTGACGAGCGGCGCAATCTCTACGAGTTGCCGTGGTACGTGATCATCGGCCCGCCAGGTTCGGGCAAGACCACGGCGCTGGTCAATTCCGGGCTGCATTTTCCATTGGCGGCGCAATTGGGCGCCGGAGCGGTACGCGGCGTCGGTGGCACGCGCAATTGCGATTGGTGGTTTACCGATCAGGCCGTGCTGCTCGACACCGCCGGGCGCTACACCACCCAGGACAGCCATGCGACAGTCGATAAAGCCGCGTGGCTGGGTTTTCTCGGCCTGTTGAAAAAACAGCGGGCCCGGCGTCCGATCGACGGTGCGTTTATCGCCATCAGCCTCTCCGACCTGCTTCTGAGCAGTGACGCCGAGCGCGCTGCCCATGCCGCCGCGATCCGCCAGCGTATCCAGGAGTTGTACGCGCAACTCGGCGTGCGCTTTCCGATCTACCTGATGTTGACCAAACTCGATCTGGTGCCAGGGTTCATGGAGTATTTCGATACCCTGAGCAAGGAAGAACGGGCTCAGGTCTGGGGTATGACCTTTGCCCTGGACGACGGTAAAAACAATGACAGCCCGCTGGCCCATCTGCAAAGCGAATTCGCCGGCCTGGAACAGCGCCTCAACGATCGTTTGGTGGAGCGTTTGCAACAGGAACGCGACCCGGCGCGGCGCGATCTGATCTACGGCTTCCCGCAACAGTTCGGCGCGTTGAAAGATTGCCTGCAAAGCTTCCTTGAGGGCGTATTCAAACCCAACGCCTTTGAAGAGCGGGTGCTGTTGCGCGGGGTGTATTTCACCAGCGGCACCCAGGAAGGCAGCCCGATTGACCGGCTGATTGGCTCCATGGCCCAGAGCATGAACCTGGACCGCCAGCACCTTGCGCGCCAGAACGGCACCGGGCGCAGTTACTTCATCGAAAAACTCTTCAGCGCCGTGGCTTTTGCCGAGCGTGGGCTGGTGGGGGTCAACCCGAAAGTCGAACGTCGGCGCAAGTGGATCGCCCGGGGTGTTCTGGCCTCGACCGTGGCCCTGGTGCTGGTGGTCGGGACCTTGTGGTGGGTCAGCTACCGCGCCAACCAGGCGTATATCGCGCAAGTCGATCAGAAAGTCGCGCCCCTGGGCCAGGCCGTGCAGAACCTCAGCCCGGCACAACGGGACGTGCTCGCGGTGTTGCCTTTGCTCAACGCGGTCAAGCACTTGGCCGACGATGCGCCGAGCTGGGCCGAAGGCCTGGGCCTGTATCAGGGCAACATGCTTGAAGCCGAGTCTGGCAGCGTCTATCGCAAGCTGTTGATCGCGGTCTTCGCGCCACGCTTGCTCACGCGCATCGAAGAGCAACTGCACGGCGGCGGCAATTCGGACTTCCTTTACGAAGGCTTGAAGGCCTACCTGATGCTCGCCGACAGCGAGCATTACGATGCCGACTTCATCAAGGCGTGGATCGCCCTGGACTGGGATCGCAGCCTGCCGCGTGACCTGCCGGCCGAGCAGCGTCTGGCCCTGGAGGAGCACTTGCTGGCACTGTTCGAACGCCATCCGCCCACCGCACGTCTGGACCCGCGCCTGATCGACGACCTGCGTCGGCAGTTGCAGCAACTGCCGGTGGCCCAGCGTGTCTATGACCGGGTCAAGCGGCAGAAACTGCCGGACGGCATCCCGGACTTTCGTATCAACGAAGCGGCCGGGCGTGATGCCGCGCTGGTGTTCAGCCGCAAGAGCGGCAAGCCCCTGGGCGAACCCTTGAGCGGCTTCTTCACGGCCAAGGGTTACCGCCAAGGGTTTTTGCTGACCAGCCTGAACCAGACCGGCACCCTGGCCGAGGAGCAGTGGGTGCTCGGTCGCGACCAGGCAGAACAACAGAACGTCGTCAGCCTGGCCGCCGACGTGCGCCGCCTGTATTTCCAGGATTACCAGCGCCAGTGGGACGCCTTGCTGGCTGATATCGACTTCGTGCCGATCACCAGCGTGGCCCAGGCCGCCGATGTGCTGCGGGTGATTTCCGGCCCGACCTCGCCGTTGAAAAAACTGCTGGTGGCCGTGGCGAAGGAAACCGATCTGCAACAGGAAGAACGCCTGCTGGCCGCCAAGGGCGCTCCGGTCGAGGGTGGGGTCGACAAGCTCAAGGAGCGCTTGGGCACCTTGCTCGGCCAGGAGCAGGCGACGCAAAACACACCGGATGCCAGTGACGATCCAGTCACCGCGCATTTTGCCGAACTCAACAGCATCGTCAGCAAAAACGAAGGCGAGCCGGCGGTCATCGACGGCCTGCTGGCCGACATGAACGCCCTGTATGTGCAGGTCAGCGCCATGGTCGGCGCCAGCGGCGAGGCCTTGCTCGGCGAAGCCAAGAACCAGGCCGCAGCGGCCGCGACACGGGTCAGCCTCAACGCCGAACGTCAGCCGCCGCTGGTGCAGGGGCTGGTCAAGTCGGTGGTCAACTCCACCACTAACAGCATGATGGGCGGGGTACGCAATCAACTGAACGCGGCCTGGACCAGCGAAGTGGTGAACATCTATCGCCAGTCCCTGGCCGGGCGTTATCCGATGTCGCCGGGCAGTGCGCGAGACGCAACCCTGGACGACTTCGGCCAGTTCTTCGGCGTGGGCGGGGTGATGGACAACTACTTCCGCAAATACCTGCAGCCGTACGTGGATACCTCGACCCAGGCCTGGCGCTGGCAACCGGGCGCCGCACAGAAGCTCGGCATTGCCCCTGGCGTACTGCAAACCTTCCAGCGGGCAGCGACCATCCGGGATGCGTTTTTCCGTTCCGGCGGCACCCAGCCGATGGTGCGCTTCGAACTCAAGCCAGTGGCGATGGACGCCACCATTACCCAGTTTTTGCTCGACCTCGATGGCCAGCAGTTGAGCTACGACCACGGCCCGAGCCGCCCCACCTCCATGCAATGGCCCAACCCCGGCAGCATCGGCGTGGTGCGGATCTCGATCATGCCGCCTTCAGCCAGCGGTCGTTCGGGCATCACCCTGGACGGGCCCTGGGCCTGGTTCCGCCTGCTGGAGCAATCGGACCTGACCGCCGGCAACTCGCCGGATCGCTTCAACCTGCGGCTGCGGGTCGACGGCGCCAGCGTCTCTTATGAGTTGCGGGCCAACAGCGCCTTCAACCCGTTCAAGAGCCGTGTGCTCAGCGGTTTCAGCCTGCCGGAGCGTTTATGAGCACGCCGGGCTTCTATGGAAAACTGGCCAGTCGCGGGGACTTTGTCAGCCGTGGCTTGCCGCAGAGTTTTATCGGCCCCTGGGATTCGTGGCTGGCGGCGGGCCTGCTCGCCAGCCAGAGCCTCGGGGACCGTTGGCTGGACGCCTATCTGGTCAGTCCGCTGTGGCGCTTTATGGTCGGGCCCGGTGTATGTGGGCCGCAGGCCGCCGTTGGGGTGGTGATGCCGAGCATCGATCGGGTTGGCCGGTATTTTCCGCTGACCGTCGCGGTGCTGCTGGATCACGACGCTGATCCGGCATCGGTGGTGGGCGGCTCGGATGCCTGGTTTGAGCAGGTTGAGCAATTGATGTTGAGCACGTTGAGCGTGGAGGCGAGCTTCGAAGCTTTCGGTGCAGGACTGGAAGCGCTGGGCAGCCCGGCGTATCTGCGTCGCGCGCCAAGCAGCCGTTTTGCCGGCCTGCATTGCTTTGATGCCACTAACCCGAAGGCGCGAATGACCGCGCTAGCCGAACTGGCCTGCGAAGGCGCAAGCCTGTGGTGGGGCCAGGGTTCGGAGCGTATCGCTCCCGCTTTATTACGGTGCCAGGGCCTGCCGGCCGCCGCTGATTTTGCGCAATTTTTGCTCGGCCAAGAAGGTGTTGTGTAGATGTGTTCAAGCGTTGGAAAGACGTTCAAATCTGCAAGCAAGAGCCATGTCGGTATGGTCCGCCAGGTTAACGAAGATGCTTGCCTGGACCGGCCGGAAAACGGCCTGTGGGTGGTCGCCGATGGCATGGGCGGGCACGCGGCGGGCGACTACGTCAGCAGTCTGATCGTCGACAGTCTGCGTAGCATTGCCGTGGGCCGCTCGCTGGATGAATACGCCGCCGCGCTGAAAACCGACCTGCTGCGGGTCAACGCCGCTGTGCGTGAAGAGACCGCCAACCGCGGCGTGACCATGATGGGCAGCACTGTGGTGGTGATGGCGGCGCGTGACTTGCGCGGGGTATGCCTGTGGGCGGGTGACAGTCGCTTGTATCGCCTGCGTGACGGCCGGCTCAAACGCATCTCGCGGGACCACAGTTACGTTCAGGATCTGCAGGACAGCGGCCTGCTCAGCGAAGCTGAAGCCCGGGTGCATCCACGGGCCAATATTGTCACCCGCGCCATCGGGGTCGAGGCACAACTGGAGCTGGCGATGGTCGAGCTGCTATTGAGGCCCGGCGACAGTTACCTGTTGTGCAGCGACGGGCTGAACAAAACGGTTGAAGATCATGAGATCCGCGAGGTGCTGAGCCACGACGAGCCCGGGGAAATCGCCAGCAGCCTGGTGTCTCTGGGCCTGATGCGCGGCGCTCCGGACAACATCACCGTCATCGTCGTGAAGGTGCCGTCATGAATTCCACCCTGAACATTCTGATCCCCGGCTACGACATCGACGGCGAGATCGGCGAAGGCGCCATGGCCAGCGTTTACCTGGCGACCCAGCGCTCGCTGGAGCGCAAGGTGGCGCTGAAGGTCATGGCCGCCGCGCTGGCGGCCGACCCGAGTTTCTGCGAGCGCTTCCTGCGCGAAGGCAAAACCCTGGCGCGCCTGTCGCACCCGCATACGGTCACCATCCATGACATCGGCCATGTCGGTGAGCTGTATTACATGGCCATGGAATACCTGCCCAACGGCACGCTCAAGGAGCGCATCGCCGCCGGCCTGACGCCAGAACAGGGCCTGATCTACATCCGCCAGATCGCTTCGGCCCTGGGCTATGCCCATGGGCTGGGGCTGGTTCATCGCGACGTCAAACCGGCGAACATTCTGTTCCGTGCCGATGGCACGGCGGTGCTCTCGGACTTCGGTATCGCCAAGTCCATGGACGACCGCACCCAGTTCACCCAGGCCGGTTTCGCCGTCGGTACCCCCAGCTACATGAGCCCGGAACAGGCGCGTGGCCAGGATATTGACGGCCGGGCCGATCTTTATGCCTTGGGCGTGGTGCTCTACGAAATCCTCGTCGGCAAACTGCCGTATACCGGCAACGACGCGCTCTCCACGGCCCTGGCGCATTTGACCGAACCGTTGCCGGAGCTGCCGGTGCACCACGGCCGCTATCAAGAGGTGCTGCGCAAGCTGCTGGCCAAGGATCCGGCCGACCGTTTCCCGAATGCAGCGGCGCTGTTGCAGGCGCTGGATAATCTGCCTCGGGAATCGGTTGAAGCGACCACGATCCGGCCATTGCCAATACCGGTATTGCCGATTGCGGTGAGCAATGACCTGGCGGGGCTGACGCCGGTGTCCATCGATATACCGACCGGCCCCGCGCAGCCACAACCTCGACCCAAGCCTGTTCCGCCGACTGTGCAGCCGCCGCCGTCCATGGTCTCGGAGCAGCGCAAGGGGCCGGTGTTCGCACTCGCCGCCGTCGCGGTGGTCGTGGCGCTGGCCTTGGGCGGCGCGGGTTATTGGTGGCTGTCCGGTGACGTCGAAACCGACGCCAAGGTGCCGGTGGTTTCAGCGCCGCCGGTCAGTCCGCCGCCGGCCGTGGCGCCACCCGTCAATCCCCCGGTGGCGACGGAGGTCGATGGCGGTCAGCGTCCGCTGTTGATGGCCGGCAAAAAAACCTTGTTCCAGCGGGTACTCAGCAAGCCGGGGGCGAAATACGCCAGCGACCCGGGGGCCACACCTGGCAAGGCCTTGCCGGCGTTTTCCGTGCTTTACGTCTATGAGCGCAAAGAGGTTGATGGCAACCCGTGGCTGCGTGTTGGCGTCGCCACCGACGGGCGCAGTGACGGCTGGTTGCCGGCCGCACAAGTCAGCGACTGGAAGCAAAGCCTGGTGCTCAAGTTCACCGAACGCTCCGGCCGTGCGCCGGTGATGTTCCTGCGTCAGCCCGGCGAAGTGGAGAAGCTGCTGGCCGATCCGTCGTCCGCCAAAAACCTGTTGCTCAAGGCCCAGCAGAATAGCGAAGACAACCAGCGGGTGCTGGCCCTGGAACCGGCCGCCAGTGCGGTGCCGCAGAATCAGTTTTACCTGTTGCCGATCTTCGATTCGCGCGAGAGTTTCGACGAAAACGGCCAGCCGGTGCAGTTGCTGAACGTGGCGTCCATCGACCCCGGTAATGCTCCGAAGGCCGCTGCCAACAACACACCAATCACTACTGCTAACGCCGACGCGTTCCGCACCGCCGTGGTGTTGGTCGTTGACACCACCGTGTCCATGCAGCCCTACATCGATCAGGTCCGCGACGTCGTACACCAACTGCAAACCCGCATCGCCGAGCGGGGCGAGCTGGACAGTGTCAGCTTTGGCCTGGTGGGGTTTCGCAGCAGCATCCAGAAAACCCCGGGCCTGGAATACGTCGCCAAAACCTTGATCACCCTGGAACAGGGCCGCGACCCGCAGCGCTTCATGGACCTGGCGCGGCAGGTCAAGGCGTCCACGGTCTCGAGCCATTCGTTCAACGAAGATGCGTTTGCCGGCGTGATGGAAGCGGTCGAGGGCATGGACTGGTCCGGCTATGGCGGGCGCCTGATTCTGTTGGTCACCGATGCCGGTGCCTTGCGCAAGAACGACCCATATGCCGCCACGCAAATGAACGAGGCCGAAGTGCGCCAGGCCGCGCTGGGCAAGCAGATCAAGATCTACGCCTTGCACTTGCTTAGCGATGCCGGCAAGAAAACCCATGACGGTGCGCAAAGCCAGTACCGCACCCTGACCGCCGACGCCAACCCGCAGATCGGCGACCTGTACATTCCGGTGCCGGGCGCCGATGTGCGCAAGTTCGGTGAGCGGGTGGATGAGATCGGTTCGGTGTTTGCCGACCTGGTGCATCAGGTGCGCAGCGGCAAGCCGCAAACCGTGCCGCTGCTGAGCGCCGCACCGAGCCTGACCGACAAGTCGGCGGCTGTCGGCTACGCGATGCACATGGACTTCCTGGGGCGTAAAGCCGCCAGCCAGGCGCCGCAACTGGTCAGCGCCTGGACCGCCGACCGCGACCTGACCAACCCGACACTGCCGGCGTTCCAGGTGTGCGTGATGTTGACCAAGTTGCAGCTCAACGACTTGCAGCAATCGCTGAAGCTGATCGTCGATGCCGCCCGCAAGACCCAGACCTCGCCGAAGAATTTCTTCCAGGAAATCGCCAGCGCCAGTGCCTACATGAGCCGCGACCCTTCGGCCTTGCGCAAGGGCGGCAATCTGGCCGATGGCGGGGTTCTGGGTGAGTACCTGGAAGGGCTGCCCTATCGCAGCAAGTCGCTGAACATGACTCAGGACTTGTGGCTTTCGCTGAGCGTGGCCGAGCAGGAGGACTTTATCGACGAGCTGGACTCGAAGATCCGCCTCTACGAAACCTTCCACAACGACCTGGCTAACTGGGTGCGTTTCGGCGACGCCGAACCGGGTGATGCCTTGTACCGCGTTCCATTGTCGACGCTGCCGTGATGCTGAACATGAGCGCAGTGCACAAAAGCCGAGGCGCCGGCAGCCAGCGCTACAGCCTGGTGATTCCACGGCTGCAACTGCGTGCCGGTGAACAATTGGCGGTGGTCGGTCCCAGTGGCTGTGGCAAAAGCACGTTGCTGGATTTGCTGGCGCTGGTGCTGGCTCCGGATCAGGCCGGACAGTTTGATTTTGCGCCCGGCCAAACCAGGACAGACATTACCGGGCTGTGGCGCGCAGATGCGCAAAGTGCCTTGGCGGACTTGCGCAGCCGGCACTTGGGCTACGTGCTGCAAACCGGTGGCCTGCTGGATTTTCTGGACGTGCGCGGCAACATTGACCTGTCGCGAAAACTGCTTGGCTTGAAAGACGACGGTAGCGTGGATCGCCTGGCCGGGGCACTGGATATCGCTGATCAACTGGGCAAAAGGCCGGGCGACTTGTCTGTCGGCCAACGACAACGGGTGAGTTGCGCCCGGGCCCTGGCCCATGGGCCGCGTCTGCTGTTGGCCGATGAACCGACCGCCGCCCTCGATCCGCTGAACGCGGAGCGCGTGATGCAGTTACTGGTGACCCAGGCCCGCGAACACGGCGTGTGCTGCGTCGTCGCCACTCACGACGAGTCACTGGCCCGCGCCAGCGGTTTGCAGGTGCGGCGCATCAGTTGTCATCGCGACGTCGATGGCGGTGTCACCGCCACCCTCGGGGAGGCTGCTGATGCGTAACGCTCTGGTGATTTCCCTGGCCTGGCAGGATTACCGCAACGATGCATGGCTGTCGGCCTGTTCGGTACTGGCGCTGGTGGCGGTGGTCGCACCGCTGCTGGTGCTGTTCGGCTTGAAATTCGGCCTGGTCAGCAGTTTGACCGAGCGCCTGGAAAACGACCCGGCCACCCGGGAAATCATTCCCTTGGGCGGCGGCCGATTCAGTGCCGCGTTTATCGAACAATTGAGCCGGCGCAGCGACGTGGCTTTCGCTTTGCCGCGCACCCGGCAGATTGCCGCGACGACGGATCTGACCGCTGGCGCTTCGACGGTGACCGTCGAAATGATCCCCACCGCCGCCAACGACCCCTTGCTCGGCAATCTGCCGGTGCCCCCAGGGCTGGATCAGGTGCTGCTCAGCCAGACCGCCGCCGAAAAACTCGGGGCCAAGGCCGGTGATTGGCTGCAGGCCAGTTTCGGCCGGCAGGTGGCCGGTCGCGGCGAGGCGCAGCGCACTCGCGTCCAGGTGCTGCACGTTCTGCCGCTGGAGGCCTTCGCCCGGGACGGATTGTTCGCCTCATTGACGTTACTGGAAGCGGCTGAAGATTACCGGGACGGCCGCGCCGTGCCGGCGTTCGGTTGGCCAGGTGATGCGGTGGGCGTGACGGAGCAACGGGTGTATCCGGCGTTTCGTCTTTACGCCCGCAGCCTCAAGGATGTCGAGCCACTGCGTCAGTACTTCGCTGCGCAGAATCTGCTGGTCTCGACCCAGGCCCAGACCATCGCCCAGGTGCAATCACTGAGCCGCAACCTGTCCATCGTGTTCTGGATCATTGCCGGATTGGCCGTGGCGGGAGCGTTCGCGGCGATTTTTGCCGGCGCGCTGGCGGCGGTCGAGCGCAAGCGTCGAGCGTTGTCGGTGTTGCGCCTGCTGGGGTTTTCCACGGCGGCGTTGCTTTTGTTTGTGGTGGTGCAGGCGCTGTACAGCGCCTGCCTTGCCGCCCTGTTGAGTGCCGGGCTGTATGGCCTGGCGCAATCAGGTCTGAACCATTTATTTGCGCAGATGCCGGGCGAGTACGCCAGTCATCTGCTGGCGCGTCACTACGCGTTGGCCCTGGTGGCCGTGCTCGGCGTCAGCGCCGTGGCGGCGGTCTGTGGTGGCTGGCGAGTGGCGCGTATCCAGGCGTTTGAAGGAATCCGAGATGTATAAGTTACTGGGCGCCGCCGTGGCGCTGAGCCTGGCCGGCATGGTCTGGGCTGATGAAAGCACCGACAAACTGGACAACCCCAAGCCGTTGCCCGACGACGTCAGCCTGCCGCTGCCGTGCGAAGGGCAGATGGTGTTCCGTTACGTCTACATCCTGGCCCAGGGCGCTCTGGACGACCGCGAGATCAGCCTCGGTTACCCGTTCAGCGAAGGCGAGGCCGGTTATCAACAGTCGTTCATTTCAGGTTATCGCCGGGACTTCATCAATGGCCAGTTCACCCTCAAGGATCTGCCCAAGGATTGGGGCAAGACCATCACGCCGTTGATGCCCAAGACAGACACCAAGACACCACTCAAACCGATGCTCTATTTCATCGGCAAATACGAAGTTACCGCCCGCCAATACGCCCAGGTCATGGCCCAGGCTCAATCGTTGGGCAGCGGCGAGCCGGCGCCGGCCTGCGAGGCATTGCAAGCCGAGGCGCCGCAAGGCATGGCCGGGCGTTTGCCCAAGGTGAAGTTGTCGCGATTCGAGGCCGAACGCTTCTCGGCGGTGTACAGCGCCTGGCTGATGAAATACCACAAGGACCTGCTACCGGTGAGCGGTCGCGGCACCTCGGCGGAAGAGGGCGGGCTGGGTTTTGTGCGTTTGCCGACCGAGGTCGAATGGGAATTTGCTGCCCGTGGCGGGCAGGCCGTCAGCCGTCAGGACCTGGAAGGGCGCCTGTTTCCCCGGCGTCTGGAGGGCAGCGAAAGCGATGGGCCACTGGCGGACTGGGCAGTCTTCAATCAGGTCGCCGGCGGCACCGGCCAGGCCGCGCGGCTGATGCCGATCGGTACCAAGCTGGCAAACCCCATCGGCCTGTTCGACGTGATCGGCAATGCCGCCGAGATGGTCCAGGAGTCCTTCCAGCTCGTGCACGCCGGACGCCGCCAGGGCACCTACGGGGGCTTTGTGGTCAAGGGCGGCAATTACCTGGAAGGCGAGGGCACCTTGTTCACCGGGATGCGCCGCGAGTACCCGCTGTTCGCCGCCGACGGCACCGAGCAAAACAACGAAACCACCGGGTTCCGGGTCGCGATTGGCGCGTTGTCGGCGCCACGTTCGCGCTACAAGGAACTGTTTGCCCAATGGCAGAAAGAAGGTCGGCTGGCTTCGCTGACCGATGCGATCGACGGCGCCCAGGACCCGACCAAACGCCTGGACAGCATCATTGCTGCCAGCGTCGATCCGCGCTTGCAAGCCGAGCTGGGGCTGGTCAACGAAGAGCTCAAGCGCAACGTCTCGCTCATCGCCCAGCAGCGCGAGGAAGCGGCCGGCAACCTGATCCAGTCGGCGGCCCTGGTGGCCGAGACCGTCAACAACTACAACATTCGCCTGACCAATTTGCAGAAGAGTCGCCAGCAGGCCGTGGACGCCAAGGACGAGGTCAGCGCCAAGCTGTTCGCTACCGCCATCGACAATGGCCGCAGCGCGCTGGACGGCGCGGTGGCGATCTACATCGACAACCTGGCGACCGGCACGCGCTACACCGATGCCGTGATCCAGGCGCAGTTTCAACGCATCAAGGAAGAGTTGGAGCGCAAGCCGGTACTGGGCAAGAGCCTGGTCACGCGCGCAACGTTGTTCGTTCGCCATGTCGGTGACTATCGTCAGCAACGACGAGCCGATCCGGCGGCGATATTGAAGGAATTGCTCGCATCGAACGCCCAGCGGTCATGATCGTTCGTTGTATAGCGAGCTTGGAAGGGACTCAGGCGGCGGTGGGTCGTGCTGAGCTGGTCAAACTTAAAAGAGAACACAACTATGCTTTCCTCCCGTAAATCTTTTGCTTCGCTTTCCAAGCGTCACTTGTTGCTGATGGCCGTCGGCTTCAGCACCGTACTGACCGGTTGCGCCACGTCGCCGACCTCCAAGGTCGCCTCGAGCACCAAGGTCGAGTACTACCCCAACTGCTACGAGCCGGTACAGCACCTGCGTGCCACCGATTCGAACATGACCAAGTCAGTTGTCACCGGCGCGGCCGTCGGCGCTGTCGGCGGTGCACTGCTGGGTGCCTTGGTCGATTCCGAGAACCGTGGCCGCAACGCCGCCATCGGTGCAGCGGGCGGTGCCCTGGCAGGCGGCGCGGTCGGTTATTACAACGAGCGTCAGAAGCAGATCGCCGATGACAACCAGCGCATCGCGTCCTACGCCTCCGACGTCAACAAAAGTTCCGCCGACATCGACCGCAGCACCGCGTACGCCAAGGCTTCGCAGCAGTGCTACCAGAATGCGTTTACCGAACTGGTCACCGACCGCAAGGCCAAGACCGTCAACGACACCGAGGGCCGCAAGCGTCTGGCAGAAATCGTCGCGGGCCTCAAAGAGTCCAACGACCTGATCGTCGCGGTTAACGGTAAAGCCAGCGAAGACCTGAACAACTACACCCAGGCCTACGAAAAAGACCTGCAGCAAGTAGGCGTGCAGCGCACCGACGTGGTCACCGTGGCGTCCGCAGAAACCACCCCGGTCGTGACGCCGACCAAGAGCAAAAAAGCGGTGAAACCGGCGAAGAAACCGGTGCTGCCAACCGTGCCGAAAGAAGCGGTCACCACCGAGAAAACCTTGCAGACCGCACAAGCCAAACAGGCGGAAAGCAAGCAAGTCGCCAGCGCAGGCACCACTCAGGTCAACAGCATGTGCAAGAACCCGGACCTGGGCGACTGGGCGCCGGTGCCTTGCCCGAATGCTTGATTGAGTTTCTGTAGGTCTTGATCATTCTCACGCTCTGCGTAGTCGGAACGCAGAGCATGGGAACGATCTGTACTGGCTGACTTTGATCGGAGCAAGCGAATGCGTGGAAACTGGATGGCCTGCGTGTTTTGGATTTAATTCGTACTACTTAATCTAGAACCGGCATTTTGTGACTCAACGGATGGCAGATGATTCTTAATAGCCCACGGTAATGGGCTGGTCTATGTAACTCCATGTATGTAGAGTTTGCTGAAATATAAAAGTGCCATCATTATGATGGCACTTTTTATGCTTATTTTCAGTCATCGCCTTGTCCATGGATGACTGTAACTTTTCGGAAAGCTCCTACATTTTTCATGTTTTATTTTTGTCATGCTGGGTTCCGTTTCAGGGCGTGAATGTCCTGTGATGATTGGTGGGGTTGATGAACCGCTCTGGCTCAATGGTTGCGGGGGCGATGCGTCGAAGCTGGGGAGGTCAAAGCCGGCGTCAGGGGATCCCCTGTGGCATATAGGGTGATCTCCTACAGCAATAACGAAGACGTAGTTCTATTGTTTTATTGGTTGCTTGCTAATGGCCATCATTGTGATTAGGATGCGCGCCTTGAAAGAGCATGAACTCAATTGGATGAGATTCATCGCAGCTCTTTGATACTGTCCGGCTCCATTTCAACTCCAATGAGCCGTATGACCGTAATCCTAATTAAAGGCCATGGATGTCCTACTCAAGCAAACTTTCCGCCCATTACCTTGAACTCGCAAAAGCCTCTGTTTCCAAAGAGAATTTCGCGGGCGAGGACGTTCGCTTTTCGAGCGAATATGAGGCGTTGGAAAGCGAGCTGGGCAAAGCCTCGTCCATGCACGAAAGCGGTCAGATCGACTGGCTGAAAATCCGCGAAAACAGTGAAAACCTGCTGCGCACTCAATCCAAGGATTTGCGTGTCGGAGCGTGGCTGACCTGGGCGCTGTACCAGCGCGAATCCTTCCAGGGGCTGCTGGCCGGCCTCGGTTTGTTGCACCACCTCTGTGAAAACCACTGGGCCGAGGTTCACCCGAACAAGGCCCGCACTCGCTCCGCTGCCATCAGCTGGTTGGTGCCGCGTCTTGAGCAGGTGCTGAACGAAAACGTCGCGATCAAAGAGCAACTGCCGATGTTCCGCCGTCTGGTCGAGCATCTGGAAGGCCTCGACGCCGCGTGCACCGAGCATTTGGGCGACGACGCGCCGTTGCTGCTGCCGATTTCCCGTCGCTTGAAAAACATGGTTCAACGCGCCGCCGACAACCAGCCGGAGCCCGGTGTGGTGGGCGCCGCGGTGGCCCAGGTCAAGCAGGCCGCGACCCAGCTGCTCACCCCCGGCGCGCCGATCGACAACGAGAAAGAAGCCCACAAGGCCCTGCGCGCCCAGCAGGAAAACGCCCGTCCGCTGTGTGCCTGGTGGCTCAAACAGAAAGCCACCGACCTGCGCGCCCTGCGCCTCAATCGCACGTTGCTGTGGTTGCCCATCGACGCGGTGCCCGAGCGCAACGCCGAACAGATCACCGCTCTGCGTGGCGTGCCGGCGGACAAACTCAAGGCCTATCAGGACCGCTACGACCAGGGGAAATACGCTGATCTGCTGGTAGAGCTGGAGGCGAGCCTGGCGAAGGCGCCGTTCTGGTTCGATGGCCAGCGAATGGTCTGGGAATGCCTCCAGGGGCTGAACGCCGAGATGGCAATGCGCGAAGTGGAAATCCACTTCGCGCTTTTGGTTCAGCGCCTGCCCGGCATCATCGAATTGCGTTTCCACGACGGCGCGCCGTTCGCCGATCCGGCCACACGCGCCTGGATCGGCGCCCACGTCATGCCGCACCTGCAAAGCGCCAGTGCGCCGCGCAAGGTCGAAGTCGCCGATACCCAGCCGGCCTGGGAAGTGGCCCTGGAAGAAGTCATGCCGATTCTGCGCAAGGACGGCCTCAAGGCCGCCGTGCAAATCCTCAAGCAGGGCCTGCAAAGCGCCCACGGCGGGCGGGTTCGATTCTTCTGGCAGTTCGCCCTCGCGCGGTTGTGCTTCATGGCCAAGAAATACGAACTGGCCAAGACCCAACTCGAGACCCTCGACCAAACATTACAGGACTCAGGCCTGCACGCCTGGGAGCCCGATCTTGCGCTGGAAGTACTGCATTTGCTGCATAGCTGCTGCGAGTTGTTACCGCAGAACCATGCAGTGCGTGAACGCAAGGAAGAGATTTATCGCAGGCTGTGCCACCTCGATCTCGAAGTGGTACTCGAATAGGCCCCAGGGCCACAACCGCAAGGAGAAAAGCCATGGCCAAAGAAGGCTCGGTAGCCCCCAAGGAACGCATCAACGTCACCTTCAAACCCGCCACCGGCGGTGCTCAGGAAGAGATTGAACTGCCGCTGAAGCTACTGGCAATCGGTGACTACACCCACCGCAAGGACGAACGCAAAGTCGAAGATCGCAAGCCGATCAGCATTGACAAAATGACCTTCGACGAAGTGCTGGCCAAGCAAGAGCTGAGCCTGACGCTGAGCGTGCCGAACCGTCTTCAGGAAGAAGGCGACACTGAAGAGCTGGCCGTGCAACTGCGCGTCAACTCGATGAAGGACTTCAACCCGGCCTCGCTGGTCGAGCAAGTGCCTGAGCTGAAAAAACTGATGGAACTGCGCGACGCGCTGGTGGCCCTCAAAGGCCCGCTGGGTAACGCGCCTGCGTTCCGCAAAGCCATCGAAGGCGTGCTCGCCGACGACGAATCCCGCGGTCGCGTACTGGGTGAGCTGGGCTTGAACGCCGCAGCCCAGGACGCCTGAGCCCCTATCAGCCAAGGAAGCCACAATGAGCACTAGCGCAGCACAGCAAAAGAGCAACGAGAACGGCGAATACAGCATTCTCGACAGCATCATCGCCGAAACCCGCCTGACCCCGGACGACGAAGCCTACGACATCGCCAAACGCGGTGTGTCGGCGTTCATCGAAGAGCTGCTCAAGCCGCAGAACAACGGCGAGCCGGTCAAAAAGGCCATGGTCGACCGCATGATCGCCGAGATCGATGCCAAGCTCAGCCGTCAGATGGACGAAATCCTGCACCACCCGGACTTCCAGTCCCTGGAATCGTCGTGGCGTGGCCTGCAGTTGCTGGTCGACCGCACCAACTTCCGCGAAAACATCAAGATCGAAATCCTCAACGTCTCCAAGGACGACCTGCTGGACGACTTCGAAGATTCGCCGGAAGTGATGCAGTCGGGCCTGTACAAGCACATCTACACCGCTGAATACGGTCAGTTCGGTGGTCAGCCGGTTGGCGCGATCATCGCCAACTACTACATGTCCCCAAGCTCGCCGGACGTGAAACTGATGCAGTACGTGTCCAGCGTAGCCTGCATGTCTCACGCGCCGTTCATTGCTGCGGCTGGCCCGAAATTCTTCGGCCTGGAAAGCTTCACCGGTCTGCCGGACCTGAAAGATCTGAAAGATCACTTCGAAGGCCCGCAATTCGCCAAATGGCAGAGCTTCCGTCAGTCGGAAGACTCCCGTTACGTTGGCCTGACCGTGCCGCGTTTCCTGCTGCGTAACCCGTACGACCCGGAAGAAAACCCGGTCAAGTCGTTCGTGTACAAAGAAACCGTCGCCAACAGCCACGAACACTACCTGTGGGGCAACACTGCCTACGCGTTCGGCACCAAGCTGACCGACAGCTTCGCCAAATTCCGCTGGTGCCCGAACATCATCGGCCCGCAAAGCGGTGGCGCGGTTGAAGACCTGCCGTTGCACCACTTCGAAAGCATGGGCGAAATCGAAACCAAGATCCCGACCGAAGTACTGGTCAGCGACCGTCGTGAATACGAACTGGCCGAGGAAGGTTTCATCTCCCTGACCATGCGTAAAGGCTCCGACAACGCGGCGTTCTTCTCCGCAAGCTCGGTGCAGAAGCCGAAGTTCTTCGGCATCAGCGCTGAAGGCAAGGCCGCAGAGCTGAACTACAAGCTCGGCACCCAACTGCCGTACATGATGATCGTCAACCGCCTGGCTCACTACTTGAAAGTGCTGCAGCGCGAGCAACTTGGTTCGTGGAAAGAACGTACCGACCTCGAGCTGGAACTCAACAAGTGGATCCGCCAGTACGTGGCCGACCAGGAAAACCCGAGCGCCGAAGTCCGTGGCCGTCGTCCACTGCGCGCAGCCCAAATCATCGTCAGCGATGTTGAAGGCGAGCCGGGCTGGTACCGCGTCAGCCTGAACGTGCGCCCGCACTTCAAGTACATGGGTGCCGATTTCACCCTGTCGCTGGTTGGCAAGCTGGATAAAGAGTAAGCGGAGCCTAACTCATGACTGGATACGGCAGCCTTTTCGAACGCCTGGGTGGCGACGCGGACAAACGCGTCGGCTGGAGCCGCGAGGTTTCCGCCATGGCGTCGGTGGCTGCCCATCTGGCCAAGATGCTCAGCACCCGTGCGGGCAGCGTGCAAACGCTGTCCGATTACGGGCTACCCGATCTCAATGACATGCGCCTGAGCCTGCACGACTCCCTGAGTCAGGCCCGCCTGGCCATCGAAAGCTTCATCGAAGCCTACGAACCGCGCCTGAGCAACGTGCGTGTCATCTCCCTGCCGCGTGACAACGATCAGCTTCGCCTGTCCTTCAGCATCGAAGGCTTGCTGGAAGTTGATGGTTTCAAGCGTCAGGTCAGTTTCGCCGCGCGCCTGGATGGCAGCGGTCAAGTGAAGGTCAACTAAGGAGACTCCGATGTCCGGCAAACCAGCAGCACGCGTCACCGACCCCACCGCTTGCCCGCTCCCCGGCCACGGCACCAATCCGATCGCCGCCGGTTCCGGCGACGTGTTCTTCGACGGCCTCGCGGCCGCCAGCCAAGGCGATGCCTCGGCGTGTGGTGGTGCGTTGGTTGGTGACCTTGCGACTACCGTTTTGATCAATGGTAAGTCGGCGGCAACGGTGGGTTCCGTCGGTACTCACGGCAATAAGGTTACGGCTGGGTCTTCGACGGTGATTATTGGGAATTCGCATACGCCGGTGCCGTTTATTCCGCCGACTCCACTAATGCTTTTTTCTCATTGCCAGCATGTGGTGATGAAGGACCAGGACGGTAATCCGCTGCAAGGCATTCCCTATTGCATCAGGAACGCTAAAGGCGAAGTTATTTCTGGCAGAACCGACGCAATGGGCAAAAGCCAAATGGTGGGTGGCAAGGAAGGTGAAAGTTTCGATTTTCATCCTGCAGTCAAGGAGCTTTCAAAATGAGCGCAGAAGTACTTTCGATGCTGACCATGAGATCGGTGGCGCTTACTCCAAAGGCGGACCAAGCGGGAAAGGAAGTCGTTCTCAAAGTTTTTTGGGCCACAACTGATCATTGGGACGAAACATACATTGCCAGCTATCACGAAGAAGTGCCGTCGATTGCTGAACAATTATTGAGTCCTCAATATAAAAACGAGGCGGGCGAGAGCAAGGATAACGAGTTCACTTGTGAAGACTTTGCTATCAGGGTGTTGGCCGAGTTTGCCCGTAAATATGGGTTGCCGGTAAAGCTAACTACCGGGGTAAGAACTTATAGGAATATGGAAAAATATAGCCCCGCTCACCATTCAAGTTACAAGTCGGATCACTATGGATTTGCCGAAATGGTCATGAAGAGCTACGGCGCCCGTGATATGCAAAAAGTCGACGTGAATACTATTGTGGTTGCTTCGCCAGCGGAATTGAATCCTGGCGATATTCTGGCTCAAGCGCGAGATACGGACAAAGGAATAGCACACCATATTCAGTTGGCGGTGGATGTTGATAACGAAAGGATCGATATCCGGCAAGGGAACGCGGACTTGCCTATCATTCGCCCCTGTACTTGGATTGTATCTGCCTTTGGTATGAACATGGCCGATCCACAGAGCATCGCTTATGCCGGAGTGCCTGTGGAAAAAGGCTATTTTGAGAAAAAAGGCGAAACTTGGACGTACCGTAATCCAGGAACGGGAGCGGAGAGAGAAGACTATTTGGCCGTTTTTGAACTGTATCGCTGGAATTTTCTGGAATTCAACAAGGAGTAAGTATGGAAAGGTACTTTCTTGATTTGATCGATGATAACTATTTTGGTGACTTGGCTCTTATTTGTTTTGTCGTTGGGGTTTTGGGGTTGTTCCCAAAAATTCGGGAGAACAAGCTTCACCGGCTAATGAATTTCTTATGTGTAATGGCTGTGCCGGTGATGTTCGTGATTGGCGTTTACTACATGATGAGCTCAGGAATTTAAGGGCGAGTGAGGAGGTTGGACTGTTCCTCAAAGCTGAGATGGATAAACACGGAGTGCCGGTTTGATTACGAAAAAACACATGATATTTGCTGTTGCATTGGTTGTTAGCTTGGCTGTTGCAATAGCTATTGTCGTAAATGGAGTTTTGACCCGCAGCTCTGACGTGTCGAAGAAAAGTCCGTCTGGACAGTATCTTATCGAGTCGGTTCCTGCCAGTTCGCTTCTGACTCCTCGAGATGCCGTGTATTTGCGCTTCACTGATCGTGACCATCCCGATCAGGTTTACCGCACTCCGTTGTTCTCTGAGCTGTCGCTGGACATGCGTGCAAAGGAAGATGCGCAAACAGTGGGCGTTGTATTCATAGAACTTGATAAAGCGAGCAAAAAATTCACGCTCGCACTTTCCAATCCCAGAAGGCACTGGCTGGATTTTTTTATTAGCAATACCCCTTACGAGATAATGGACAATTAATGTCGATTTCAAGTCTGATACCGCCAATGTGGGTTAAGCGATCTTTCGTCGGTTGTATCGAAAAAAAAAGGGGACTGTCCCCAATATTGCATCCGTTCGCCCGGACTGTGTCGAAATGATCTGGCTACAGCGCTCCCTCATGGCGATGGGTGCGCTTGCCTGCGTGGCGCTCGTGGTGATCGTTTCCTACATGGACTTTTCGAAAGATCAGCCTCGCGTGTTGAGCGAGTACCCGAATGCGAAATGGCGTGGTGGTGCTGAGGGTGGCCAGTTCGTCGAAATCACCAAATCTGAACGGCCCTATTATTTCGTTCAGATCAGAAATGATGATGGATCATTGTGGGATCAAGGTTGGCTGAAATCTGGAGAAGAAAACACTGAGCCATTCACTGTCGATAACGTGATGTTCTTCGCCGGCGAGGGCGTTATCTATCTTCAGCAACGCCAGATTCTGAGTGCCGATAGAGCCATGACCGGGGCTGAGCATGAATAGCCGTCGAGTCATCAGTCTGATCGTGCATGCGCTGGCCTGCGTGCTCTACATCGTGCTCAATAACTTTGCAGTGCCTATCTACAAACAGCTCGTCGGCGGCCTGACCTCACGTGGCGTGGCCATCGGCATGGGCATGTACCTGGTTTTTTACTTTTTTGTTTTCCTCAATGTTGCTCTGGTCTTAATCAATCGCCTGGCCATCAAGTTTGGCGTGACGGTCTTCATGATGCTGGCGATCCTGTTTTACCTGCTACCGCAATACCCCGTTCGCGCTATGGCGTATTGCGCGTTGGCGGGTGGTTTGACGATGTTGGCGATTGTGCTGAGCCATGTCATGAACGCAGCCTTTGTCCGCTTGCGCGGGAAACAGGGAGCGGCCCAGTCGTGATGCGCAACCGTCGAACAATATCGCCCGTTGCGTTGATTGCGTCCCTGATCGGCGCGGCCGTGCTCGTGCTCTTTGCCACGCCGGTGATTTCCAACGCCTTGATGTTGCTCATGGACCGCGCCAACTTCATCCCGGCAGAGTCGTCGATCAGGGTTTTCGAGCCTTACGAAATCAACCAGGGCTCTTCGTCTTACTGGCTCTATGGTGAGGACCGGGTCAACTATTACTACTTTGCCTACACCCCCGAAAACGCTTACAGAGTGATCGCCAAAAGCAATCAGTGCGCGGGCTTCGACAAGCGCGATGTGCGTACATGGTGCACACCATGATGCCGTGGCTGCGGGTGTGGAAATGGCTCAATCATCTGCTGAGCCTGATCGGTGCGTTGGCCGTCATCGTGGTCGTGACGTTCTGGATCGGTTCGAGCCGGGGCAACTCGACGCCGGTATTGCCCGAGCACCCCGACGCGGTGTGGCGTGGTGCGCAGGATGGCGGCTACTTCATCGAGATCACCCAGTCGATGCCGCCGGATTACTTCGTCCAGGTGCGGTACGAGAGCGGCAGTCTCCTCAGAGAAGGCTGGACTCGCTTCTCTACCCCTGACGACAAGCCGTTGACGATGAATCGGGTGAGCGGCGCCGACAGCGATTACCTGTTCATCGATTCATTCGTGCCGATCACCGCGAGCAAGGGAGGGCGTGTTCAGTGAAACTTCGCGCGGATGGAGCCTTTTGCCCATGATTGACGTATCAGACGAGATGCGCATGTACCTGATGTTCATCGCCGACAGCAATCTGTTCGGCGGCATCGCGATCTTGAGTTTTCTGCTGATTGTCACGGCGATCAGCAAGCGACTGCGCCAGTCATGGCTGCATCGCGCGCTGACTTTCATGGTCCTGATTTCGTTGGTGGCCATCGAAATCGCCGGCAGTTGCTACTCATCGGTGCCTCCCGCATGAACATGCCGGCGCGCATCATCTGCTGCCTGTTGATCCACAGTGTTTTCTGTGTGGGTTACACGTTTCTGAATAACTTCGCGGCCGACTGGTACATCTCGACCTACGGCGGCTTGACCTCCCGTGGCGTGAACATTCGTCTTACCAGCAAATTCCTCTACGAGTTCTTTCTCGTCTTCAACGCGGTGCTGGTGCTGATTCCTGTGCTACGTGTGAAGTTGATCCTGTGGGCGATCTGGGTGGGGCTGATTCTCTTGTGGATGCTGCCGGATCATCCGTTGCGGGCGCTGCTCTATGGCATTGGCCAAGGGACATTCACCTTGACGGCGATCCTTCTCAGCACCGGGTTGGATGGCTGGTACAAGCGCAAATTTGCAGGCGCCAAAGCCTCGAAGCTCGCGTTGGGGGCCGACCATGCTTAGCCGCGCGCAACTGAGTTTCTTCATGGTCGCCTTGTGGTGGCCATTGCTTGCTGTACTGACGATCTCTTCCTATCAGCTGTGGATTGGCGAGTACACGACGTACGACTCATCCCACACCCATTGGGAGTACCTGTTGTGGTGGGGCATTCCTGGGCTTTTGGGATTTTCGCTGTGGATGTCCCGATCCGCGAAGAGCCGAAACGAGCAACAAGCGCTGCGAATGGTCTGGTGGGCGCCGGTGAAGTTCATCCCTTTTTACATCGTGCCATGGGTGATTTATGGCGTGTGTTGTTTGATCGCCGGGCAGTCTCAGGACGCTTACATGGCGTTCGGCTTGATCATGCTTGTGCCTTATCTCCTGATCGGCGGTTACGTGTGTGCCGGCGTGACGGTCGCGCTCTACAGGACAATTTTTTCATGAGTTCCACTACCAGGCAGGTAACCCGTGTCCTTTAACCACTACTACCAAAGCGAACTCACCGCACTTCGCCAGTTAGGTCGTCGTTTCGCCGAGCGTAGCCCGGCGTTGGCGCCTTTCCTGGGTCAGGCCGGGCGGGATCCGGATGTGGAACGGTTGCTGGAAGGCTTTGCGTTCCTGACCGGTCGCCTGCGCCAGAAGCTCGACGACGAGTTGCCGGAGCTCAGCCATTCGCTGATGCAGCTGCTGTGGCCGAACTACATGCGGCCGCTGCCGGCGTTCAGCATTTTGCAGTTCGACCCGTTGAAGCGTTCCGGGCCTGCGTTGAGGGTCGAGCGTGATACGCCGGTGGAGAGTGTGCCGGTCGATGACGTGCGCTGCCGTTTCCGCACGTGCTACCCGACCGAGGTGTTGCCGCTGGATCTGGCCGCGCTGAATTACTCGGTGAAGGGTGACGGTTCGCTGTTGAGCCTGCGTCTGGAGATGAGCGCTGATGGTCACTTGGGCGAGTTGGAGCTGAGTCGCCTGCGTCTGCACTTCGCCGGTGAGCGCTACATCAGCCAGATGCTGTACCTGAGCCTGTTGCGCAACCTCGAAGGCATCGAGCTGATCCCGCTGGATGCTGCCGGCAAGGCCATCAACGGTGTGAACGGCCAAGCGATGGCGTTCAAGATGCCTGGCGACCGCGTGCAGCCGGTGGGGTTTGCCGAAGAAGAAGCGTTGATCCCGTATCCGCTGAACACCTTCCGCGGCTATCGCTACCTGCAGGAATATTTCGCCTTCCAGGACAAATTCCTCTTCGTCGACATCAACGGTCTCGACCTGCTCAAGGCGTTGCCGGAAGACACGCTCAAGCAGATGCGCGGCCTGGAATTGCGCTTCGACATTCGCAAGAGCGGCATCATGCGCATGCGTCCGACCCTGGACAACGTGAAGCTCTACTGCACGCCGATCGTTAACCTGTTCGAGCACGATGCGCTGCCGATTCGCCTCGACGGCAAGCAGGACGAATACCTGCTGCTGCCGGCCGAATACGACCTGGAAAACTGCGGCGTGTTCTCGGTGGAAACCGTGACCGGCTGGAAGCCTGGCGGCCTCGGTTATCAGGAGTACGTGCCGTTCGAATCCTTCGAGCACGACCCGAGTTTCGACGTGCCCACCAGCCGTCCGCATTACAGCATCCGCCAGCGCTCGTCCTTGTTGCACGACGGCCTCGACACCTACCTGAGCTTCGGTATCCGCCACACCGAAGCCCATGAAACCCTGTCGATCGAGCTGATGTGCACCAACCAGAACCTGCCGCGCAAGCTCAAGCTCGGCGACATCTGCGTGGCCTGTGAAGAGACGCCGGAGTTTTTGAGCTTCCGCAACATCACTCCGGCCTCGTCGAGTTTCGCGCCGCCGCTGAACCGCGACTTCCTCTGGAAGCTGATCAGCAACATGTCGCTCAACTATCTGTCGCTGGCCGACGTCAACGCGTTGAAGGTGATTCTCGAAACCTACGACCTGCCGCGCTACTACGACCAACACGCAGAAAAAGTCAGCAAGCGCCTGCTGGGCGGGCTCAAGTCGATCAAGCACCAGCATGTCGACAGATTGCACCGAGGGTTGCCGGTGCGCGGGTTGCGCACCGAGTTGACCATCGACCCGGAAGGGTACATCGGCGAGGGCGACTTGTTCGTTTTCGCTTCGGTTCTTAACGAGTTTTTCGCGCTTTACGCCAGTCTCAATTCGTACCACGAGCTGCGAGTAAAAAGCACACAGGGAGAGGTGTACCAATGGACACCACGTATGGGCCTGCAGCCCCTGCTTTAAGCGGGCTGACCCGGGTAATACGCGAGTACTCGCTGTTTCAGGCCGTGCTGCTGGTGATTGACCGGCTGCGCGATGCTCACCCGTACCTGAGCGAAGACGACCTGTACGACCAGCTGGAATTCCAGGCCAACCCGAGCCTGGGTTTCCCTGGCAGCGACGTCGATCGCGTGGAGTTTTTCAAAGAGCACGGGCAGATGCGTGCGCGCCTGCGTTTCAACCTGATCGGCCTGGTCGGTTCCGGTTCGCCGCTGCCGGCGTTCTATGGCGAACAGGCCCTGGGCGACAGCGAGGACGGCAATCCGACCCGCAACTTCCTCGACCTGTTCCACCATCGCCTGCAACGGCTGATGCTGCCGATCTGGCGCAAATACCGCTATCGCGTCAGCTTCCAGAGCGGGGCGCTCGACCCGTTCTCGGCGCAGCTGTTTGCCCTGATCGGCCTCGGTGGCGAAGAGATCCGCAAGGCCCAGGAACTGAACTGGAAACGCCTGCTGCCGTACCTCGGCTTGCTCAGCTTGCGCGCGCACTCGGCGGCGTTGATCGAAGCGGTGCTGCGCTACTACTTCAAGCATGCCGAGCTGACCATCGAGCAATGCATCGAGCGTCGCGTCGAAATCCTCGACGAGCAGCGCAATCGCCTGGGCCGCGACAACAGCCTGCTCGGCGAAGACCTGGTGCTGGGCGAACACGTGCGCGACCGCAGCGGCAAATTCCGCATTCACATCCGCGAGCTCGATTGGCAACGCTTCCACGAATTCCTGCCGATTGGCTTCGGCTACCAGCCGCTGTGCGCGCTGGTGCGGTTCACCCTGCGTGACCCGCTCGATTACGACATTCGCCTGGTGCTGCGCCAGGAAGAAATCCGCGAGCTGCGCATCGGTGAGCAGAACGCCTGTCGTCTGGGGTGGACCAGTTGGCTCGGCCGCGAAAAAGCGGACGGCGTGGTGACCTTGGGCAGCAAAATTCATTAAGGATGGATGACACATGATCAACGTAGACCTGCAACAACTTATCCAGGCGCTGGACGCCGAAACCCGTCGTGATCTGGAAAGTTCTGCCGAACGCTGCGTCGCCCGTGGCGGCAGCAAGATCCTCGTCGAAGACTTGCTGCTGGGCCTGCTGGAGCGCCCGCAAGGCCTGCTCGCCCGCGCGTTGCAAGATGCCGAAGTGGATGCCGGAGAACTGAGCGCCGCGCTGCAATCGCGGGTCGAGCACAGCGCCTCGCGCAACCCGGTGTTCGCCCCGGAACTGGTGCAGTGGCTGCAAGACGCGTTGCTGGTGGCCAACCTCGAACTGGGCCAGAGCCAGGTCGAGCAAGCCGCGTTGATCCTCGCGCTGCTGCGCAACCCGATGCGCTATGCCGGCAGCCGTTATCAGTCGTTGCTGGCAAAGCTGAACATCGAGCGCCTGAAAGAATTCGCCCTGTCGCAGAAAGAACAACCGGCCACCGGCAAACCGGCGGTGCCCGGTGAGTCGCTGCTGGAGCGCTTCACCCACAACCTGACCCAACAGGCCCGCGACGGCAAACTCGACCCGGTGCTGTGCCGTGATGGCGCGATCCGGCAGATGGTCGACATCCTCGCCCGTCGCCGCAAAAACAATCCGATCGTGGTCGGTGAAGCTGGCGTCGGTAAAACCGCGATCGTCGAAGGCCTGGCCTCGCGCATCGCGGCCGGTGAAGTGCCGCAAGTCTTGAAAGGCGTGGAGCTGCTGTCGCTGGACATGGGCCTGTTGCAGGCCGGCGCCAGCGTCAAAGGCGAGTTCGAACGTCGCCTCAAAGGTGTGATCGACGAAGTCAAAGCCTCGCCGAAACCGATCATCCTGTTCATCGACGAAGCCCACACGTTGATCGGCGCGGGTGGCAATGCCGGTGGTTCCGACGCGGCCAACCTGCTCAAGCCAGCCTTGGCCCGTGGCGAGTTGCGCACCATCGCCGCCACCACGTGGGCGGAGTACAAGAAATATTTCGAGAAAGACCCGGCCCTGGCCCGTCGTTTCCAACCCGTGCAATTGCACGAACCGACCGTCAGCGAAGCGGTGACCATCCTGCGTGGCCTGGCCCAGGTCTACGAGAAGAGCCATGGTATCTACCTGCGCGATGACGCGGTGGTTGCCGCAGCCGAGTTGTCCGCCCGTTACCTGGCCGGTCGTCAGCTGCCGGACAAGGCCGTCGACGTGCTCGACACCGCCTGCGCCCGCGTGCGCATCAGCCTCGCCGCCGCCCCGGAAAGCCTGGAGCGCTTGCGTGGCGAACTGGCTGAAGGTGGCCGTCAGCGTCAGGCCCTGCGTCGCGACGCCGAAGCCGGTTTGCTGATCGATCACGAAGCGCTGGACGCTCTGGAAGATCGTCTGGCCGACGCCGAAGACGAAAGGGTCGCTCTGGAAACGCTGTGGGCCGAGCAGAAAGAGCTGGCCGAGCGCCTGCTGGAGCTGCGTCAGCAACTGGCCAAGGCCCGCGAGGCCGCTGCCGTCGAACCGACCATCACGGTCGAGGAAGACGCCGAAGGCACCGTGATCGAAACCGTTGAAGCAACCGTGGACGAAGGGCAAAGCGTCGAGTCGCTGGAAGCTGCGCTGAACGAAACCCACCGCGCCCTGACCGAGGCCCAGGTCAAAGAACGTCTGGTGAGCTTCGAAGTCTGCCCGCGTCTGGTGGCCGAAGTGATCAGCGCCTGGACCGGTGTGCCATTGGCGCAACTGGCCCGCGAACACAACGCCAAGGTCGCCAGTTTCGCCACCGACCTGCGCACGCGCATTCGTGGTCAGGAGCAAGCCGTTCACGCACTGGATCGCTCGATGCGTGCCACCGCTGCTGGCCTGAACAAGCCTGATGCTCCGGTCGGCGTGTTCCTGCTGGTCGGCCCGAGCGGCGTCGGCAAGACCGAAACCGCCCTGGCCCTCGCTGATTTGCTGTACGGCGGCGACCGTTTCATCACCACCATCAACATGTCCGAGTTCCAGGAGAAGCACACCGTCTCCCGTCTGATCGGTGCGCCGCCGGGCTACGTCGGTTACGGCGAGGGCGGCATGCTCACCGAAGCCGTGCGCCAGAAACCGTACTCGGTGGTGCTGCTCGATGAAGTCGAAAAAGCCGACCCGGACGTGCTCAACCTGTTCTACCAAATCTTCGACAAAGGCGTGGCCAACGATGGGGAAGGGCGCGAGATCGACTTCCGCAACACGCTGATCCTGATGACCTCGAACCTGGGCAGCGACCGCATCAGCGATCTTTGCGAAAACGGCGCGCGGCCGACCGCCGAAGTGCTTGAAGAAACCATTCGCCCAGTGCTCAGCAAACACTTCAAACCGGCGTTGCTGGCGCGCATGCGCGTGGTGCCTTACTACCCGGTGGGCGGCCCGGTGCTGCGCGAGCTGATCGAAATCAAACTGGGTCGCTTGGGCGAGCGCCTGAACCGTCGTCAGCTGGATTTCACTTACTCCCAGGACCTCGTCGATCACCTGGCCGAGCGCTGCACCCAAAGCGACAGCGGCGCGCGCCTGATCGACCACTTGCTCGACCTGCACGTGCTGCCACTGGTGGCCGACCGTTTGCTCGATGCGATGGCCACCGGTGAAAGCCTCAAGCGCGTGCATGCGACGCTCGACGGCGACGCCAGCGTGACGTGCGAGTTCGCCTGAGGTGGGTGTGATGTTCACTCAAGTGCCGCAACCGCTGGTCTATGCCGAAACCTTGCTGGCGCAGTTCGCCAGCCTGTCGCGGGCGGCGGACGGCACTGCGCTGCTGGGTGACTTCGTGCGCGGCTTGGCCGAGCTCAGCGGTTGCGAGCTGACGCAGCTGTACCTGCTGGACGCGACCCACACCTGCCTGGGAATGAACGCCGAGTGCCTGAACGGCATTCTGCAACCCCGGGAAGGGGCGAGCCTGCCGGCGGATTACAACGGTGAACAACTGCTGCAGTTCGCCCTGTGCCAGAACCGCGTGGTGTGCCTCAGCGAGCTGAGCGGCAGCCTGCACGAAACCAGTTTCCTGCCGCCCCAGGCCACGCCCTGGCAGTCGCTGCTGTGCGTGCCGCTGGTCAATCAGCAAAAGGCTGTCGAAGGTTTGCTGCTGTGCGCCAGTCACCGGCAGGTCGACCTGCAAGGCTTTGCCGATTCCCTCGGTCAACTGGGTTCGTTCGTGCTCGGCCAACTGCACTTGTTGCAACGTTTGCGTCAGCCGACCGGTGATACACGCCCGGCGCCGCTCAACGTCCCGAGCGCCAGCGGCTATGGCCTGATCGGCAAGAGCGTGGCCATGCGCCAGACCTACTCGCTGATCAGCAAAGTCCTGCACAGCCCTTACACCGTACTGTTGCGCGGCGAGACCGGCACTGGCAAGGAAGTGGTCGCGCGGGCGATTCACGACTGCGGCCCGCGCCGTTCCCAGGCGTTCATCGTGCAGAACTGCGCGGCGTTCCCCGAGAACCTGCTGGAAAGCGAGCTGTTCGGCTACCGCAAAGGCGCCTTCACCGGTGCCGATCGCGACCGTGCCGGGCTGTTCGACGCGGCCAATGGCGGCACCTTGTTGCTCGACGAAATCGGCGACATGCCGTTGTCCCTGCAAGCCAAATTGCTGCGCGTATTGCAGGAAGGCGAGATCCGCCCGTTGGGTTCCAACGACACCCACAAGATCGACGTGCGCATCATCGCCGCGACGCACCGCGATTTGTCGGTGCTGGTCAACGAAGGCAAATTCCGCGAGGACTTGTACTACCGCCTCGCGCAATTCCCGATCGAGCTGCCGGCGTTGCGTCAGCGCGAAGGCGACATCCTCGACCTGGCGCGGCACTTCGCCGACAAGGCCTGCACGTTTTTGCAACGGGATGCGGTGCGTTGGTCCGACGCGGCGCTGGATCACCTGTCCGGATATACCTTCCCCGGCAACGTTCGCGAACTCAAAGGTTTGGTCGAACGCGCGGTATTGCTGTGCGAGGGCGGCGAGTTGCTGACCGAGCATTTCTCCCTGCGCATGGAAGCCATGCCGGAAGACAGCAGCCTGAACCTGCGCGAACGCCTGGAGCAGGTCGAACGCAGTTTGCTGCTCGACTGCCTGCGCAAGAACGACGGCAACCAGACCCTCGCCGCCCGCGAACTAGGCCTGCCGCGCCGCACACTGCTGTACCGCCTCGGGCGCCTGAACATCAACCTGGGTGATTTCGATGGTTAACCCCATTTTTGAGCGGCGAAATCCTGTGGCGAGGGAGCTTGCTCCCGCTCGACTGCGCAGCAGGCGCAATCCAGCCAACACGGTCTACCTGAATAAACGGGGCAACCGGTTTTGGGGCTGCTCCGCAGCCCAGCGGGAGCAAGCTCCCTCGCCACAAAGGCAGCGCTCAGGCCCCATGGCTAGAGCGCTCGAACCCACCTCATTTACTTCTAACAGCGCCGCCCGAAAGGGTTGGCGCTTTGTGCTTTGTCTACCTCTGGAGACCCTCTGATGCCTGTTCGTCACTGGCAAGCCGTCCTGCTGACCCTCGTCGTTCTATGCGGCCTCGGCGGCTGTAGCGGCAATTACAAATACAACGACAACACCTATCGCCCATTGGGTGATCCGCAGGCGGTCAATCGCGGCAAGTGACCGCAAGGAGCATCATTATGGAACTGGTTTTCGAAATGCTGAACACCAAGCAGTTCGTGCCCACGGATTTGTGCCAGAAGACCTTTAAACAGGCCGGTGGCGTGATCGGCCGGGGCGAGGATTGCGACTGGATCATTCCCGACCGCAAGCGTCATCTGTCCAACCACCACGCGGTGATCAGCTACCGCGAAGGCACGTTTTTCCTGACCGATACCAGCAGCAACGGTATCCAGGACAGCGAAAGCGGTGCGCGCCTGCGCAAGGGCGAGCCGATGCGCATCGAGCACGGCAGCGTGTATGTGCTGGGCGACTTCGAGATCCGCGCGCGACTGGTGCGCGACCCGGCGACCTTCGACGTCGAAGTCGGCCGTCCGCAGGCTGCGGGCAGCATCATTCCGGACGATGCGTTCCTCGACCTCGACCCGCTGAACGCACTCGATCAGCAAGAGCGCGTGTACTCGGAAATCGACGAACTGATCGCCCCGCGCGCGGTGCCTGAGGACACCCGTCAACGCGCCGACTACGCACGCATCGACATGGAAAGCCTGATGGTGCCGGAGCTGATCGACGCCCCGGCAGAACCTGCGCCAGCTCCGCCACCAAAGGCTGTGGAGCGTCAGAGCGAAGGTTTCTGGGAGCACTTCGGTGCGGCGTTGGGCGTGGACGTCAAAGGCCTCGACCACGACGCCCGCGAAGCCCTGGCCCTGAACGCCGCGCGCCTGCTCAAGCAGAGCGTCGGTGGTTTGCAGCAGAGCCTGCGCACCCGCAGCGAGCTGAAAAACGAACTGCGCCTGGCCCAGACCACCGTGCAAGGCACCCACAAGAACCCACTGAAATTCGCCGTCGATGCCGGTGAAGCGCTGGGCATTCTGTTGCAGGGCAACAAGCCGGGCCAATTGCCGGCCGAGCAAGCGATCTCCCGTGCGTTCCGCGATTTGCAGGCGCATCAGGTGGCGTTGCTGACTGCCAGCCGCGCTGCCGTTCGCGGCACCCTGGAGCACTTCTCGCCGCAACAGCTGACCTTGCGTTTCGAGCGCGACAACAAGCCGTTGCTCGCCACCTCCGGCAGTCGCTGGAGAGCTTACGGGCGTTATCACCAGGCGCTGCGTCTGGACGATGACTGGAGCGAACGCCTGTTGGCCCGCGACTTCGCCCAGGCCTACGAAGAACAGATCCGCCTGATTTCCACCCTTCACACCGACCGCCAAGGATGATGCGCATGTTTCGCTGCTCGACCGCTTTTTTCAAGACGCTGACTGCGCTCACCGCCCTGGTGCTGCTGGCCGGTTGCTCGTCGCTGTCGCCGTATTCCACCGTGACCAAACTCAACCTGAAGCTGACCGCCAGCGATCAGCTGAACCCGGACCTTAACGGTCGTCCGTCGCCGATCGTCGTGCGCCTGTTTGAGCTCAAGCACCCAGTGGCTTTCGAGAACGCTGATTTCTTCAGTCTCTACGAGCGCGCCAAGGAATCCCTGGCCCCGGACCTGGTAGCCAGCGAAGAGCTGGAACTGCGCCCGGGTGAAACCGTCGAGCTCAAGCTCAGTGTGGAAGAGGGCAGCCGTTACGTCGGCGTACTCGCGGCCTACCGCGACCTGCCGGAAACCAAATGGCGCTACACGGTGCAAATCACTCCGGTGCAAGTCACTGCGGCTGACCTGACCCTCGATCAGGCCGGCATCCGCAACACCCACGAAACGCTCGTCAAGGCGGATGACTGAACATGAATGCCCATAAAGTCATTTGGCAGGAAGGCATGCTGCTGCGACCGCAGCACTTCCAGCACAACGATCGTTATTACGACCACCAGATGAAGACCCGCACCCAGTTGCTGGGCAGTTACACCTGGGGTTTCCTCAACCTGGAAATCGACTTGCAGTTCCTCAACATGGGCAAACTGGTGATCAGCCAGGCCTCGGGGATTCTGCCGGACGGCAGCCTGTTCGAACTGGGCGGCAACACCGAGCCGTTGGCCCTGGACGTGCCGCCGAACACGGGCAACACGCCGATCTATCTGGCGCTGCCACTGGTGACCGGTAACCACATCGAGTCTCGCCGCCCGGAGCAATCCGACGTGTTGGCGCGCTACACCGCGTACGAAGCGGAAGTGGCCGACTCCAACGCCGGCGATGACTCCGCCAGTCAGGTCAGCTGCGGTCGCCCGGACTTCAAATTGTTGCTCGGCGAGCAGCAAAGCGACCAGGCCTACGTGAAGCTGAAGATCTGTGAAGTGCTCGACACCACGCCCGACGGCGTGATCAGCCTCGACCCGGATTTCGTGCCGACCTACATCCAGGCGCATTCGTCCAGCTACCTGCTGTCGTGCCTCAAAGAAGTCATCAGCATGCTCGGCCACCGGGGCGACACCATCGCCGACCGGATTCGCTCCAACGGCAAGGTCGGCGGCGCGGAAGTCGGCGATTTCATGATGCTGCAACTGATCAACCGTACCGAACTGTTGCTGCGCCATTACCTGGGCCTGGAACAGGTTCACCCGGAAGAGTTGTACCGCACGCTGTTGACCATGCTCGGCGATCTGGCGACGTTTTCCAGCGACAGCAAACGCCCGCGTCTGGACAGCCGCTACCAGCACAGCGACCAGGGCGCGAGCTTCCGCAAACTGATGGAAGCGATTCGTCAGGTGCTGTCGATGGTGCTCGAACAGCATGCCATCGAACTGGTGCTGCAAGCGCGCCAGTACGGGATCATCGTGTCGCCGTTGCACGACCACAAACTGCTGGGCTCGGCCTCGTTCGTGCTCGCGGCCAGTGCCAACTGCGACTCCGAAGAGCTGCGCCACCGCTTGCCGGCGCACCTCAAGGTCGGCCCGGTGGAGCGTATCCGCCAACTGGTCAACCTGCATCTGCCTGGTATCAAGGTCAAACCGTTGCCGGTGGCCCCACGGCAGATCGCGTTCCACTCCAACAAAACTTATTTCATCCTCGAACTCAGTTCCGAAGACCTGGCGCAACTCGAGCGCTCCGGCGGCTTCGCGTTCCACGTGTCCGGCGAATTCGCCGAGCTTGAACTGAAATTCTGGGCCATCAGGAACTGACCGACATGATCAAGGACATGGAACACCACCAGGACGACAAAACCGTCCTGCTCGACCGCCAGGGCCACGGCCCGGCATCGAGTCCGCTGACTGACTTCGCGGCACCGCCGCGTTTTGAACAGTTGGAAGAACGGATGATCTACGCCGCGCGCCTGCGCCCGGCCGAAGCGTTCAACATCAGCCTCAACTCGCTGGTGGCGGCGGCTTCCGAACTGCTGTCGGAAGTGGTGCGGCTCAAGCACAGCGACACCCGCGAAGACCTGTACGCGCTCAATGAGCGGCTGACCGCCGGGCTGAAACTGTTTGAAGTACGTGCGCTGCACAACGGCGCCGAAAGCAGCCAGGTGATGGCCGCCCGTTACGTGCTGTGCACCGTGGTTGACGAAGCCGTCGTCACCACGCCGTGGGGCAACGAAAGCGAGTGGTCGCAGATGAGCCTGCTCAGCAGCTTCCACAACGAAACGTTCGGTGGCGAGAAGTTCTTCCAGCTGCTGGATCGCCTGTCGAAAAATCCGGTCAAGCACTTGCCGATGCTGGAGCTGATGTATCTGTGCCTGTCCCTCGGTTTCGAAGGCAAGTACCGGGTGCAAGCGCGCGGCATGCTCGAACTCGAAGGCATCCGCGACGCCTTGTATCGGCAGATTCGTCAACTGCGCGGCGACGTGCCTCGCGAGTTGTCGCCGCATTGGGAAGGCTTGAACGATCAGCGCCGCAGCCTGGTGCGCATCGTGCCGGCGTGGATGGTGGTGCTGTTCACCGTGGTCTGCCTGGTGGTGATGTATTCGGGCTTCGCCTGGGTATTGGGCGAACAACGCGAAACCGTTCTGCAACCTTATCAGCAGCTTGATCCGGCCGCGGTTAAGCCGCAGTCGCAGCCGTAAACAGGGACGTGTGATGAAAAAGTTTTTCAAGAAAGTCGGCGCATTCCTGCGCCAGACCTGGGTCTGGACCCTGCTGCTGGTGCTGTTCGTCGCGCTGCTGGTGTGGTTCGTCGGACCGCTGCTGGCGGTCAATGACTACAAGTTCTGGGAAGGTTCGACCTCCCGCCTGCTGACCATCAGTGTGCTGTTCCTGATCTGGGGCCTGACCATGGTCTTCGTCAGCTGGCGCGCCGGTGTGCGCAAAAAAGCGGTGGAAGCCACCGAAGACGGCCAGGACCGTATCCGCCGTGAAGAGCTGATCGACGAAGAAGAGAAAGAGTTGAAGGTGCGTTTCAAGGACGCCCTGAAAACCCTGAAGACCTCGAGCCTGTATCGCGGTCGCAGCGAGCGCTGGCGCAGTGATTTGCCGTGGTACTTGCTGATCGGCCCGCAGGGCAGCGGCAAGACCAGCCTGCTGGACTTTTCGGGCCTTGAGTTTCCGATCAACAAGATCGACCGCAAACTCACCCGCGACACCCTCGGCACGCGGCATTGCGACTGGTACTTCGCCGACCACGGCGTGCTGATCGACACCGCCGGGCGTTACCTGACCCAGCCTGATGCCGAAGTCGATGGCAGCGCCTGGAGCACTTTGCTCGAGCTGCTGCGCAAGCGTCGCCGCAATCGTCCATTGAACGGCGTGCTGGTGACCATCCCGGTGGAAACCCTGCTGGGCGGTAGCGAGCAAGACCTCGAAACCCTGGCCCGCCAGGTACGTGCGCGTCTGCAAGACGTGCATCAAAAACTGCACGTCGATGTGCCGATTTATCTGGTGCTGAGCAAGGCCGATCGCCTGCTCGGGTTCGACGAATTCTTCGACCAACTGACCCGCGAAGAAAGCGATCAGGTCCTCGGCACCAGCTTCCGCAAAGAGCAGAGCGGCACTGATGTGACCGTGCTGCGCGCCGAGTTCGAAGAGCTGCTGCGTCGCCTCAACAGCCAGGTGATCATGCGCATGCACCAGGAGCGCGATACCCAGCGCCGTGGCCGCATCCTCGATTTCCCGCATCAACTGGGGCAGATCGGCGAGCGCCTGTGCCTGTTCGTCGACCTGGCGTTTACCGGCAACCGTTACCAGCGCGTCAGCCAGTTGCGCGGTTTCTACCTGACCAGCGCACCGCACCTGACTCAAGAGATGGACCAGACCACCGCCGGCATCGGCGCCAGTCTGGGTATGAGCGCCGGCGTGCTGCCGACCCTGCGCAGCGGCCGTTCGCGGTTCATTCACCATTTGCTCAGCCGGGTGATTTTCCCCGAGGCCGATCTGGCCGGTCTGGACAAGCGCGAGCGCAGCCGCATCCACTGGGGCCAACGTGCCCTGTACGTGGGCGCACTGGCGGCACTGGCGCTGTTCGGCATGCTCTGGGCCGGCGGTTTCTCGGCCAACTATGAGCGTCTGGAAAACCTGCGCTCGCTGGCCCAAACCTGGAAGCAACAACGCTCGGCCCTGACGGCGCGCGATGATTCCATGGCGGTGCTCAAGACCCTCGACACCAGCTACGCGGCGACTCAAGTGTTCCCGAACAAAGGTGACGTGTCGTACCACGAACGTGGTGGCCTGTACCAGGGTGAAGACGCCAATCCAGTGGTCAAGAGCGCTTACGAGCGTGAGCTTGAAGCGCAACTGCTGCCACGGGTGGCAACCCTGCTGGAAGGGCAGATCCGCGCCAACATGAAGGACCGCGAACGCCTGCTCAACAGCCTGCGCGCGTACCTGATGCTGAATATGAAAGATCGCCGCGATGCGGCGTGGCTCAAGGATTGGGTCGCCACTGACTGGTCCCTGCGCTACGCCGGCAACACCGCAGTGCAGAACGGCTTGAACACGCACTTCGAGCGCTTGCTCAAGCAGCCATTTATCTACCCGCTCAACGATCAACTGGTGGCGCAGGCGCGTCAGGTGCTACGCAGCGAGTCGCTGGCCAACGTGGTTTACCGGATGCTGCGCGAGCAGGCCCGTAACCTGCCGGAGTACCGCCTGAGCCAACACATCGGCCCGCAGGGTTCGTTGTTTGTCGGCACCGATTACGTGATTCCGGGGTTCTACACCCAGCAAGGCTATCAGCAGTACTTCTCGGTCCAGGGCGCTGCGCTGGTCACCGATATCCTGCGTGACAACTGGGTACTGGGGGAAGGCTCGGGCATCAGCGGCATGGACTTGCGTCGCCTGATGGTCGAACTGGAGCAACTGTACTTCCGCGACTACGCCAACTTCTGGAGCGAAGCCGTGGGCCAGGTGGCACTGCCCGCGATCAGCGATTTCAGTGAGGGCGCCGAGCAACTGGCGGGCCTGACGTCGGCCAACTCCCCGGTGCTGCAACTGCTGGTGGAAGTGCGTGAGAACACCCGGTTCCCGGCGGAAGCCGAGCCGGTTGATGAGGCTGCCGATGCCGCTGCAAAACTGGGCGAGCAGAAGGGCAAGCTCGGCAAGTTGGGCAAACTGGCGTCGGCCGCATCGGATGCGGCGTCTGACATGGCCGCGACCAAAAACCTGCCCGACACCGCGAAGAAATCCCTGCAACGTCGCTTCGAACCGCTGCACCGTTTGCTGGATGACAACAACGGCCCGGCCGCTGATTTGACTCCGGCCCTGCAAGCACTCAACGACCTGCAAATGCAACTGTCGAGCCTGGCCCGTGCCAGCGCGCCGGAGCAGGCAGCGTTCGAAATGGCCAAGACCCGCATGAGCGGCCAGCGTGATGCGCTGAGCAGCCTGCGCAATGCGTCGAACCGTCTGCCGCGTCCGGTGAGCGTGTGGTTCAACGTGCTGGCCGAAGACACCTGGCGTCTGGTGCTCAACGATTCCTACCAGTACCTTAACCAGCGTTATCAGAGCGAGCTGTACAGCTTCTACGGCAAGGCGATCAACAAGCGTTACCCGTTCAGCGCCCACAGCACCAGCGACGTCGCGATCAGCGACTTCCGCGAGTTCTTCAAGGCCCAGGGCATCGCCGATCGGTTCTTTGATACCTACATGCGTCCATTCGTGAGTGGCGACCCAGGCAACTATCGCCTGCGCAGCATCGACGGTCACAGCATGCCGATCTCCAAGGTCTACCTCGACCAGATGGCGGCGGCACAAGTGATTCGCCAGAGCTTCTTCGCCATCAACCCGGCCGAGCCGCAAGTGCAGTTCAAACTGGAGCCGTACACCCTCGACCCGGCCGTCAGCCGTTCCGAGTTCAAGTTTGGCGACAAGACCATCGAATACCGCCACGGCCCGATCGTGCCGGTGTCGTTCAAATGGCCGACCGACGCTGAAGACGGTCGCACCAGCCTGGTCCTCGACAAAATGGCTGGCCGCCCGATCGGCATCGAGAAGAACACCGGCCCATGGTCGCTGTTCCGTCTGTTCGACCTGATGCAGACCGAGTACCTGACCGGTCGCGACGTGCTGGTGCTGAAAGCTGACGTGGGTGGCCTGCGCGCCAACTACTTGCTGTCGAGCCAGCGCACGCCGAACCCGTTCGACATGGGCGTACTGCGCACCTTCCGTATGCCGGTGCAGCTCTGATGCCGGTTGCCAGTCCCTGGCGCAGCGCTGCGCGTACCGATCCGGGCAAGGTTCGGGCGCGCAACGAAGATGCTTTCCTCGACTGTCCACAGCAGGGGCTGTGGGTGGTCGCGGACGGCATGGGCGGTCATCAGGGTGGCGACATCGCCAGCCAGTTGATCGTCGCCAGCCTGGCGGAATTGCCGGTGCAGGACGACTTCGACGAACGACTCAAAGGCATTCGCCAGTGCTTGCACTGGCTCAACCGCCGCTTGGGTCAGGAGTTGACCGTCACCGCCGGGCGCCACGACAGCATCATGGGCAGCACCGTGGTGGCGCTGCTGGTGGAAGGCAATCGCGCGGCCTGCATCTGGGCCGGCGACAGCCGCTGCTACCTGTGGCGCGGCCAGCGTTTGTATCAGCTGTCCAAGGACCATTCGCTGCAACAACAACTGATCGACGAGCAGAACATGAGCGTCGAGCAAGCCAAGGCTCATCCTGCCGCCCACGCCCTGACCCGTGCGGTCGGCGCTGCCGAGCAACTGACCCTGGACGTGCTCGAACTCGAAGTCTATCCCGGCGATGCGTTTCTGTTGTGCAGCGACGGTTTGTATCAAGGGCTGACTAGCGATGCCCTGGGCAACGCCCTGAGCCTGACCGCGCCGCACGTTGCACTGGAGCGCCTGTTCGACGGCGCTCTGCGTGGCTCGGCCCGGGACAACCTGACTGCTGTGGTGATCCGCCAATGACTGAACTCATGCCACCGATCGACGACCTGCTGGTGACCGAGGAAGAAGCCAATAACCTGACTTACTTCGCCTTTGCCAAGCCTCTAAACGGAAAGCCGCACAAGGCCGAGCCTGCGCTGGCGCCGACCCGGGCCAGCGTCGCTGAACTGCCTGACGTGCTGGCGGGGCGTTACCGCATCGAACGCCTGTTGGGTGCCGGTGGCATGGGCGCGGTTTACCGTGCACGGGACTTGCTGAGCGAACAGTTCGGCGATCCTGACCCTTACATCGCGCTGAAAATCCTCAGCGAAGAATTTGCCGAATCGCCGGACGCCAGTGCCTTGCTCTACAGCGAGTTCGCCCTGACCCGACGACTGCGCCACGACAACGTGCTGCGTTTTCACACCTTCGAAGTGGACACCCACTGCCAGCGGGCCTTCATCACCATGGAACTGATGCGTGGGCTGACCCTGGACAAACTACTCTGCGAGCGGCCCCTGGGCCTGCCGTGGAAGGAGCTGCGCGACATCGCGCTGCCGCTGCTCGACGCACTGGCCTACGCCCACGCGCGCGGCGTACTGCACGGCGACCTGAAACCGAGCAACGTGATGCTCAGCGAAGAAGGCGTGCGCCTGTTCGACTTCGGCCTCGGCCAGGCGGAAGAGGGCATCCTGCCCGGCCTGCCGCACCTGAGTCGCAACCGCTTCAACGCCTGGACCCCCGGCTACGCCGCCCCCGAACTGCTTGAAGGCCAGCCACTCTCGGCCAGCGCGGACGTGTACGGCGTGGCCTGCGTGCTCTACGAACTGGCGGGCGGCAAACACCCGTTCCGCCGTTTGTCCTCGATCGAGGCCCGCGACGGCCACCTCGACCGCGAGCTGCATGCACCTCGAAACCTACCCAAACACTGCTGGCCGGCCCTGCGAACAGCGCTGGCTTTCGATGCGGCCAAGCGCACCATCACCGCCGCCCAATTGCGTGACGCCATGGGTGCCACTTCGTCTTTGCTGCAACGCCTTCGACTGCGGGCGTAACGGATGACTACCGAACAGGGAGCAAGCAATGTTCAACTCAGCTAACGAAACGCACTTCAGCCTCACAGTCGAAGACTATGCCGGCGACCTTCAAGTGCTGTCGTTCGCCGGCACCGAAGGCATCAGCCAGCCGTATCGCTTCGACCTGGAACTGGTCAGCGAAAACCCGGATCTGGACCTGGAAAAGCTCCTGCACAAACAGGCGTTCCTCGCATTCGACCCGAAGGGGTCTGGCATCCACGGCCAAATCTACCGCGTCGCCCAAGGCGATGCCGGCAAGCGCCTGACCCGCTACAAAATCTCCCTGGTGCCGCACCTGCAATACCTGCATCACCGCACCAACCAGCGCATCTACCAGCAGATGTCGGCGCCGAAAATCATCGCGCTGATCCTCGAAGAACACGGCATCAAAGGCAACGCCTACAAATTCCAGTTGAGCCAGCCGTGCCCGGACCGCGACTACTGCGTGCAATACGACGAAACCGACCTGCACTTCGTCCAGCGCCTGTGTGAAGAAGAAGGCATTCACTACCACTTCCAGCACACCTCCAAAGGTCATTTACTGGTATTCGGTGACGATCAAACAGTGTTTCCGAAACTCGGCCAGCCCACCGCTTATGTGCAAGGCAGCGGCATGGTCGCGGACGAACCAGTCATCAAAGGCTTCAAACTGCGCCTGGAAACCCGCACCGGCCGGGTCACCCGCCGCGACTACGACTTCGAAAAACCGCGCCTGCAACTTGAAGCCGGCTATAAACCCGACGGCAAAAGCACCGAACCGGACCTGGAAGACTACGACTACCCCGGCCGCTTCCTCGACCGCGCGCGCGGCAAATTCCTCAGCCAACGCGCCCTCGAACGCCACCGCGCCGACTACCAGCAAGCCGAAGGCCACGGCGACCAGACCACCCTCGTCAGCGGCCACTTCCTGGAAATGTCCGACCACCCGCGCACCGAGTGGAACGACCTCTGGCTGCTCACCGAAGTCGTCCACGAAGGCAAACAGCCGCAAGTGCTCGAAGAGGCGGTGACCAGCGACACCACCGACAACAAAGACGACTTCCACCAGGGCTACCGCAACCGCTTCCTCGCCACCCCTTGGAACGTGTTCTACCGCCCGGCCCTGGAACACCCGAAACCCCGCGTGCTCGGCAGCCAGACCGCTATGGTCACCGGGCCCAAAGGCGAAGAGATTCACTGCGACCAATACGGCCGCATCAAAGTGCAATTCCACTGGGACCGCGAAGGTTTGGCGGATGACAAAACCAGCTGCTGGATGCGCGTTTCTTCGAGTTGGGCGGGGGATCGGTATGGCGCCATCGCCATTCCGCGGATCGGCATGGAAGTGCTCGTCACCTTTCTCGAAGGCGATCCCGATCAGCCGCTGGTGACGGGTTGCCTGTACCACAAGGAAAACCAGGTTCCCTACGACCTGCCGGCGAACAAGACACGCACCGTGTTCAAAACCCTTAGTTCACCGGGGGGCGGTGGGTTTAATGAACTGCGGATTGAAGACAAGAAAGGGGCGGAGCAGATCTTTATTCATGCCCAGCGGGATTGGGATGAAAACATTGAGCATGATCAGAAGACTCGTGTGGGGAATGAGCGGCATGACACGGTGGTTAAGAACACCTACACCGAGCTCAAAGCAGAAGAACACCGCACGACCATAGCCGATCGCAAGAGTGAAGTGCGGGTGGATGACCACCTGACGATTGGGCAGAACCAGCACATCAAACTTGGGACTGCGCAGCTGACCAGTGCTGGGAAGGAAATACATCTCAAGGCTGGGGACAAGATTGTTATCGAAGCCGGGATGGAGCTCACCGTGAAGGCGGGTGGGAGCTTTATCAAGCTCGATGCCGGCGGGATTACGGTTGTTGGGCCAGTGGTGAAGATCAATGCCGGGGGCTCTGCGGGAACAGGTTCGGGGATTGCTATCTTGCTGCCTGTGCTACCGGAGCTCGCGGATAAAGACAAGGCCGGAAGCCTGATGGATCGCGCGCAGGGCAATGCGCGAGTGACATTCCCGCCGGTCGAGCCGAAGAACCTGCGCTTTGATATTCGTCTGGCCGACCGGCCGGGGGAAGGCGCCTTCGCGCTGGCGAATACACCGTGGCGCATCATCAAAATGAGCGAGCCGAGCTGGAAGAAAATCGGCCGCGTGCCGGAAAGCGACGTCATTGCCAAAGGCGAAACCGATGACGAAGGCAAAGTCACCCTTACCGATGCCGTTCAGAAAAAGCTTTCTCTCGAATATCCACAGGATCCGGAGATGTTCTGGCTGGTGTATCCGGGCCAGTGCGTTGCGCTCAAGGCACATACCGACACCGGCTGGTCTGAAGAACAGCGTGAGCTGCTGGCACTGGCAAGTATGGACTTCAGCAGCGAGCCCCATACCAACGCCCATCACGAACAAGCCGGCACAGACAAACTCAGCGCCTTCGAAAACTTGTCACTGACCGACGGCATTGCACTATTCGACAAATTAAAGGGATTTAAGGCATGAGCAACTTGAACGGCGTTCAGCCCAAGCAACTGAACCAGCTCAACTCAAAAGACGGCGATGCCTACACCGCTACTTCCGCTCCCGGCTGGTTCATCAAAGGCAATGCCAAATACGGCGAAGCCTTTTCGCCTGAGCGCCCGGGCAACGAAGTGAAGTTTTTCACCACCGGCAGCGACTACTTCAAAGATGTCGCCAATGCGATAAAAAACGCCAAGAAGTCCATCTTCATTTCCGGTTGGCAGATCAACTATGAAGTGCGGCTGGAGGGCGAAACCCGGCTGTGGGACTGCTTGCATCATGCGTTGCACAAAGGCGCGGCACCGGACATCTACCTCATGCCCTGGTTGTCGCCGAAGGCCGCCGTTGATACCGGTGATCTGGAAACCATGGTGGCCGCGTTTGTTCTGAATGCCGGTCTCGCGAAGAAAAAGGTCTGGTGCCTGCCGGCGATCCAGCAAAGCGACATGGGCACCCTCGGTCTGTTCTTTTCCCATCACCAGAAGATGGTGGTGATCGACAACGAAATCGCCTACGTCGGCGGCATCGACCTCGCCTACGGGCGCCGCGATGACAACAACTTTCGGCTGGCCGCCGAAGGCCGAACCGCCAACGAGTTTTACAACCCGTGCATCCCGCCGATCAAGGAAATCGAAGCCCACAAGCAATACCCGTACATGACCACCGTCGAGTTGATCGGCGCCGCGTTGATGGAAGGCGACGCGCTCAGCAAGGCTCAGCGCGCGTGGGCGTGGGGCAGTGACAACAAGATGTTCAATGCGCTCCGCGAGGCCAAGAAAGGCGCCGGCGAGTGGTTCGCCGACAAAGGCAAGGACGGCTTGCGCTTGCTGGGCGCGGGAGCGGCCTACTCCACCGGCGGGGTGATCTATATTGCCGAGTTCATCCAGCAACAGTTGACCGGGGACAATCTGGAAGGCTGGAAGAAAAGTTTGCGCCAATGGAAAACCTCGCTCGATGGCGCCGTCGGCACCATTGATCATGAAGTCCAGACGCTGCAAAAAACCGACAGTGCCCTGACCGAACTGCGCCAGGAAGCCAAATCCATCAGCGAGGCCATCGGTGTGGCGCTGAATAAACCGGATCAAGCCTCGGCCATTCAGCAGCGCGTCGAGAACTGGCTGGTGCGCGCGCAACAGAAAATCCCTGCGGTGACCGCGGTCACTCAGCCGGGTCGCGCCAAGTTGCAAACTCAGGTCACCCGCCTCAAGGGTGAAGTGCAGACCTGGGTAGAGCGCGCTGCCCCACAGGCGGACAAGCTTCACCAAGACTTGTCGGCCTGGGCTGGCCAGGTCATAAAGTCCGGCGGTCAAATCAGCGAGAAGCTGTTGAACGAGGGCAGCGAACTCACCAGCCTGTGGATTCAACAAACAGGTTTGGGCGCCTTCTACGCCTGGATCAACAACACGCCTTCGCCAATCATCACCGCCAAGGCGATGACGGAATTCGAACAGATCTCCACACCTTTTGTCCTCTACCTGCACTCGGTTCTCGACCGATTGAGCGATGCTCAAACGGGCCAGCCCTATTCGTATCTGGCCGACCCCGCGACTCGCCTGCTGCCACCCGGCGGCATGATGCTCGACAGCATCAAACAACCGCGCATGCCTTGGCATGACGTGCACATGCGCCTGGAAGGCAGCTCGGTTTATGACCTGTCGCGCAACTTCATCGATCGCTGGAACAGTCTGCAGGCGCGCTTCGACGGCAAAGTGCAGAAGATGCCGAGCGTGCTGACCGGCCTGCTGAAGTTCGCTGACAAAAACCTTGAGCCCGTCCCGTTCAAACCGCACTACCTCGCACAACCCGAACGTGTCGCCCCAAAGGGCAAAATGAGCATGCAAGTACTGCGAAGCGCTCCGCTGCGCATGCAAACCGAAGAACGCCAAGGCGCCAGCAAGTCAGGCGCCAAGGCCCCAGCCTCAGCCCCGGCAGGCGTTCAGGCAAACTGCATGCAAGCCATGCTGCAAGCGATCTCGGGGGCCCAGCATTTCATTTACATTGAGAATCAGTTTTTTCAGAGTGCGTATGGCGAGGACACAAAGCCCTCGATCGACCTGGTCAAAGGGCCAACGCAAAGCTTGATGAACATCTCCGGGCTGCCGGACTTTGAAACTTATAAAACGCGACTGCGCCTGGATGAAGTCGACAAAGACCCGAAAAAATTGCACAAGATCAATTATTTCGCACTGGCAGAGATGATACGAAACAAAGAAGCCGAAGCATTGACTCAAGGCATCGTGCAAGTTTTGAGCAATCAGGGGACCGTCGAGAGCCTGAATCTCCTGCAAACACCACAAGCAGCTTTGATAAACCCGCTGTGCGAAGCGTTGGCCGACCGAATTGAACGCGCGATCGAAATGGGCGAGAACTTCCATGTCTACATGGTCCTGCCCGTGCACCCCGAAGGGCCGCTCAACGCGATCAACCTGATGACTCAGGTTCACCTGACGATGCAAAGCATTTCGTTGGGCGAGCAGAGCCTGATAAAACGAGTGCAACGGGCGATGGCGATGAAGGAGCAGATGGATAGAGGCAGATCGGAAGCGGTCGCGAAGGCCGGTATAGAGTTCGCTGGAGACGGAACCGACAAGCTCAAGGTTTATGAAAAAATGAAATGGTCGAAATACCTGACTCTCTTGAATCTTCGGTCATGGGAACTGCTCGACCAGCCAGTTACGGAACAGATTTACGTCCACAGTAAATTGCTTATTGCAGATGATCGTGTGGCGATACTCGGCAGCGCAAACATCAATGATCGCAGCCAGTTGGGTGATCGAGACTCCGAGTTGGCTGTCATCGTATCGGGGACTGTTTCGACCCCGGCTCCAGTGAATGGAAAAAAGCAACACCCTGTCTGTCCTGAGATCAAGGCGTTACGAAGCAAGCTGTGGCGCAAGCTGTTTGCGCTTGACGCCACCGATAAAAGCGTCAAAGTCCGGCCCGCTACGCTGCTGGGCAGTTTGATCGATGAGCCTGCGTCCCCGGAAACCTGGAAGGCGATTCAGAAACAAGCGCAAAAAAACTCTGATGCATACAGAGAAGCCTTTTCATTTATCCCTGGTGACGACATATCAATCTGGCCGACTTGGAAAAAAGATCTAAAAACAGATACAGGCGTGTCGACGGGTAAAAAAGAAAAGCCAATGCCATTCGAAACTGAATTCTGGAAAAAATACAAGCCCAACGGAATGCCAAGAGAAATCCTCGGATTTATAACAGCACTTCCTGTTAACTGGACAAAAAATGAAAATAATGACTCCGGTTTCAGCAAGACCATCCTTGCTCAAATACAACCCAACAAACAGGACGGTGACTATAAAGCTGTCGCAGCTTTAAACAATAATCGAGTCACGGAAAACTCATAATGCGCCCTATTAAACCAATCTACATTTTATTCAGCTGCTGTTTTCTTTTAACCCAAACTGCACAAGCAGAAAACGCCAACATCACAACAAGAACCAACACAGAATGCTTAGGGCGCTCGCTATTTGACATCAATCAAGATACTACATGGCACTTACTGAACGACCAGTGGGACTATACCGACCGCCTCGATTTTGCCACCTACTCTCCGGACATAAGACTGGAGGATAAAGAACTCAATTACGGCAGCGACCCAACAAATGATGCTTACAGCCTCGTCACTATAGATGTCAGTCCAAAGACGACTTTCGAAACATTTAAAAAATTAGTCAACAGACATAGTCCAAGTGTGGTCGAGGCAAAAGAACGAGTTATAAAAAATAAAATAGAAGAAATTTCAGTGGCCATGACCGGCGACTTATCGCGCTCGGATCCTGATCAATACAAATCCTTAGAGGATGAAATAGACGAGCTTAGGGAGAAATTGGACAAATTGGGTAGAGCAACCATAGAGCGTGTTTGGTTGCCACCCTTAATCGCCCAATTTAAAGAGCAAAAAAAACCGACTGAAAAACTCGAACTTGAACTTGAAGCCTACCAAAAAGAATTCGACAGCTACCCCACAGACGAACTCTATGCCGAACAGTCCTCTTTCGACTTCGGCATGCCAGACGCCTACGGCGCTCGTCACCCCCACAAGCTCATCGTCCTGCTATGGCGTGACGAGCGCGTCTATCGTTTTGCTTTCGGCCAGCAAAGCGCCTATTCCAGACACGGAAGTTCGTTCGAAAAACTGCTTCCCGCCGCCCGTGACCTGCTTGCGCGGTTCCGCACGCGTGCAGAATTTGAAATACCCAAAGAGCCCGGTTTCTGCCTGCCCTTCGGCTTCATCGCAGATGATGGCAAAGCACACTACTCGATTACCATGGCTTGGCATCCCACCGACAACCCGAACTTGCTGTACAGCCTGAGTTTGAGCGATGACATCGGCAAGGCTTTTGATTTACTACCCATATTGACCACGCCAATCATGGGCAACCCGTTCCCAAGCGCCGGCGTCATTCAAACCTTCGGTCCTTCAAAGGTGCAGATCGGTTCGCGCGAAGGAATCATGGGGGGCAAGTATTACAAACCCACTGATCCACAAGGCGACGAAACCGCTTCCACAGAGCGCTTCGTCATGACTGCAGGCGCGGCCAATAAAGGCTGGGAGCCGAGCATGGTGTTGAAAGCCGAGAATTACGCTTCAACACAAGTCAGGTCCTTTGAACAGAGCAAGGAAGACTTCCTCAACATCCTGAAAAGCTTCCGCCTGCAACCGGGTATGGACAGCCTGACTGGCAAGTAAAAGCAGAAACCGGGGGCGCAAATAGAGCAGATTTTTCCGTAAGGGAGACTTGGATAAATCTGCCGCCTCACCAACCCTACGCCACTAAAATTTGCAGCATTGGCGCACGTAAATCTAAACATGGACACACTAGATGCGCCTTCTCATCCTGCCACTCACACTGACAATAGCCGTAGATGTCTGTGTAGATACACATCCTGCAAATATTCAAAAATCGCACCTATGGCGCACCGAGTGCCTCGGACGTACGCAATTCGAAGTGTCGGGCGACATTGAATGGCATGTCGCGGGGGGACACTGGAACTTTCCTAAGTTTGGTGAAAATGGGGACAGACCACGTTTTAATAATGATCTGAAAAACGTGGTCTGTTCCCGTTTTTTCACTTAAAACATTAGAAGTACAAGGGTGCGCCAACCTTAATAGGTTTGGCATCTATGAGTTGGCTGACAGCAGAGCATATAAAAATGCGAAGTTTTCATTTGCTTGGGGGCTATGGAGCGATCCAGGAGGAGGTACTAGTGGGAAAGCTGCAGACCGAAATCAAGCGATAATAGGGAATAAGTGTTTTGTTGAGCTATATAATTCAGACTCGTCTGTGAGTGGCAATACTACGCATCAAGCCGCACCGCTTCTGTCGCAAAACAGCACGCTGAAGCTCGAATAGTTGCTCTTGGAGGGTCGCTTTGATGAAGGTTTTGTTTGTTTTTATTCTTTTTTCCGTGTTTGGCGCCGTGCAGGCAGCCACCCAGTGTGAAGTCGATCTGAATGTCGATGGGATATGTGATCAATATTCTGTGTCTTCTTCCGATGAAGACGAGACTTTTTCAAATATTACGATCGGCATTGGTGGTAGTGATAAAAAAATAAAAGGTAGTTTTGAGCTCGGCGATGGTGGGCTTTCTAGTGGGTATATGCCAGGTGATTTTTCACTGCTGATTGACTATTACCCTCGCAATACCCTAATGACGAAATACGATTTCAGATGGGATCTGAATCTTAATGATTTTGTGCTATACAAAGTGTCGGGTTGGGAGGAGCCGGATCGGGATGAAAAATATTCTATTGGCGGCGAGAGTGTGCCAAGCGAGGATAGATTTCCTCGTGTATTTGATGTTCGTCGCATTGAGTGTTGCGTAAAGTTTTCTCAGTTTGTTGGCAATGGGCCGGTTGTCAAAAATATGAGTGAAGATAATAAGGTTGCAGAAATTAAGAAAGACTTCAAGTATGTAATGAAGAAGTTGCCCGAAGGGGAGAAAGGGGCGCTGTTTTTTCGGCCCGGTACAGGTGGGGAGAGAATAAGTATTCCGAAAGATTTGGTATATGAAATGACATTAATCGTTGAAGATGACAATGTTGGAGCGATCAATGATTATGCTTATTATCTATACCGTAATAAAGAGACCGCTTTGGCAGCAATGCTTTTGAAGAAAATTCACCAAAAGTACCCTGAAAGAGTGGTTGCTACACTGAATCTGGCAGATGCTTATTGGGGTTTAGGTATGAAGGGCGATGCTTGTCCGCTTTACAAAAATTATGTCAATAAGATGAATGCGCTTGGTAAATCTTCACGTATACCTGCATCGGTAAAAAATAAGGATTATTGCATATCGCGCTAAAGATCGAAATTAGCATGCTGCCGAATAAAAGGAGACAGATTTGGGTGAAAATGGGGACAGACCACGTTTCAATAATGATCTGAAAAACCTAGTCTGTCCCCGTTTTTTTCAACCCAACAAGCAGGACGATGATTACAAAGCTATCGCAGCTTTAACCAACGATCAAGTCACGGAGAACTCCTAATGCACCCTTTTAAATCAATCCACACTCTGATCATTTGTTGCTTTCTCTTAGCTCAAGTTGCACAAGCAGAAACCAACACCGCCACACAACAATCAAGAACAGAGTGCTTGGGGCGTTCGGTATTCGACATAAAACCAGAAATAAAGTGGCACTTGCTTAATGATCAATGGACTTATACTGATGGCACCGATTTCACCACCTACTCACCGGATATAAGCTTGGCGGATAAGCAGCTTAGTTACGGCAGTGATCCAACAAATGATGCGTACGGGCTAGTTACTATAGAGGTATCACCTAAAACCAAAATAGAAACCTTTAATGACTTGGTTGGCAGCCATCGCCCGGACATAACAGTGGCAAAAGAGCGAGTAGTAAAAAACAAAATCGACAAACTCGACAAAATAATGACAGGAGACTTGTGGCGTTCGGACCCCGCAGAATATAAATCACTGCAAAAACAACAATCCGAACTACGCAAAACATTAACCAGAATCAGAAAAGTAAGCACCGAACTCGTTGTGCTGGCGGACTTTATAAGTCAATTTAAAAGAGAAAACCGTCCCTACGAACATTTTGAAATTGAACTGGAAGCCTACAAAAAAGAATTCGACACCTACCCCACAGATGAACTCTACGCCGAACAGTCCGCCTTCGACTTCGGCATGCCAGACGCCTACGGCGCTCGCTATCCCGACAAACTCATCGTGCTCTTGTGGCGTGACGACCGAATCTATCGCTTCGCATTCGGCCAACAAAGCGACTATTCCGAACACAGAAGTTCGTTCGAAAAACTGCTTCCCGCCGCCCGTGACCTGCTTGCGCGGTTCCGCACGCGTGCAGAATTTGAAATACCCAAAGAGCCCGGTTTCTGCCTGCCCTTCGGCTTCATCGCCGATGATGGCAAAGCCCACTACTCGATTACCATGGCTTGGCATCCCACCGACAACCCGAACTTGCTGTACAGCCTGAGTTTGAGCGATGACATCGGCAAAGCGTTTGATTTGCTACCGATATTGACCACGCCGATTATGGGCAACCCGTTCCCAAGCGCCGGCGTCATTCAAACTTTCGGTCCTTCGAAGGTGCAGATCGGTTCGCGCACAGGAATCATGGGCGGCAAGTATTACAAACCTACTGATCCCCAAGGCGACGAAACCGCCTCCACAGAACGCTTCGTCATGACTGCAGGCACGGCCAATAAAGGCTGGGAGCCGAGCATGGTGTTGAAAGCCGAGAATTACGCTTCAACACAAGTCAGGTCCTTTGAGCAGAGCAAGGAAGACTTCCTCAACATCCTGAAAAGCTTCCGCCTGCAACCGGGCATGGACAGCCTGATTGGCAAGTAAAAGCAGAAACCGGGGGCGCAAATAGAGCAGATTTTTCCGTAAGGGAGACTTGGATAAATCTGCCGCCTCACCAACCCTACGCCACTAAAATTTGCAGCATTGGCGCACGTAGACCTGAACATGGACACACTAGATGCGCCTTCTCATACTGACAATAGCCGTAGATGTCTGGGCAGATACGCATCCTGCAAACATTCAAAAATCGCCCCTACGGCGCACCGAACGTGAAATGGGGACAGACCACGTTTCAATAAAATAATGATCTGAAAAACGTGGTCTGTCCCCGTTTTCTCTAGAGCGATTCGCTTGAAGCTACAGTCTCGGAAACTTTTATAACTCCGCGACAGACCGTAATAATGAACTATTCAATGAGTAAGCCATCGTGAAAAATATATTGCTTTTTGTGTTGTTGAGTTTTGCAGGTAGTGGTTATGCCAATGCCGGTGAAAAACTTGCAATAGTTACTGAGCTTCCGAGTGTGGTGCTGAGCGCTATATCGGAAAGAAATAACTCGGTCGTCGAGAAAATAAAAGTTGAAAGCGGGGGTGCCTTGAACTGGGGGAGTGAGTATTTGGTTTTCATCTCTCCAAAAAGCGACGAGAAAATTTGCTCGGTATATAAATATTCTAATGACACTTTGTTTTCGCTATTCGATGGAGTTCCCTGTGAGTTCAAAGGTGCGGCTGAGATAAATGAGTCAAGAAATACCTCCATGCCTGATGTTTTGTATAAGATTGAGTTATACCTTCCTAATCGCGGCGCAATGGTGGATGAAATGATCGCTTTGTATTTTGATGAGCAAAAAACCACATATTGCCTCAGTCGTTTTTTGTCTGATTGGTATCAGAACAGTGATAAGAAATATACGCCGGATTTAAGCGACGGGCAGTGTGGCTATGGGCCTGGTGAGTAATATTAAAAGCAAAGGAAAGCAAAGGGGGACGGATTTACTTGTTGCTCTCGGCGAGTTTGATCTTGATTGGGAGCTTAAATGGATCTGTCCTGTTTGTTGTTCGTAAACTGCACAAACCCTCGGCAGTGATGCCGCAGGTGGATCCGGCTTGCATGAAATGAGGACAGACCACGGTTCAATAAAAAAGATCTGAAAAACGTGTTTCGTCCCCGTTTTTTTTCGTTTTCTTGAGTTGCCTGTCATGAAAAATCTCATTGCATTTTTAGTTTCGTATATTTTTAGTACAGTTGCTGCGTTTGGTGGGAGTGTTGGCGATATTCCAGAGGCTATAATGCTTCCTGAAGTTGTATGGTTGCAAATTGCGAAGGAAAATGAAATGCAGCTTAAAGATGTGCATTTCCTGTCTGGCGGCACAGTTGGATTTAATGGTGTCTATGTAAGTGCTGTTATATTTGAAGACAAGATAAAAAATTGTTCGATTTTCACATATTCTAATGATGAAGTATATGGAGCGTACGATGGCGCTCCGTGTGAGTTTGAAGGTGCAGCTGAAATCGATGGGTCTAGGAAATCGGCCGTGCCGGACGTTTACTATAAAGTTAATGTGTTCTCTTTAGATTTAGGTACCGGTGTTAACGACTTGGTTGCATTTTATTTTGACTCGGGGAAGAGAAAGTTCTGCGAAAGTAAATCGCTAGCTACTTGGCGCGCAAATGGAAAAAAGGATATTCAGCCCGATCTTACTGATGGTGTTTGCGGTTCCGTTAAGTAGTGCGCCTAAGGGGCGGGTTGGATTTATTAGATAGGTATCCATCGATAAATAAATCCGTCCCATTTTGTGGTCGCTTTTTTTGCAAATAAGTATTAAGGCTACAGATAAAGATACTGTTTGAGCAAATTTTTTACCCGCGGAGTGATGTGCATGAAAAGCAAAAATTTTTGTGCGGTACTTGTTTTTGCGTTTTGGAGTGCTATGGCGTTTGCTGAGTCTATACAGTTTGGACCAGAGAAAGGAGTGGCGGTAACGCTTGTGCCTGACAAGACAGACTTAACTGTTACGGTGCAAGCAAAGAATGGTTCCAAGGATGTGATATCGTTTCAGACAGAAAAAGTTATGCATGTTGAGGTGGGAGATTATAACTTTGACGGCTTTCAGGATTTTTCAGTTTGGTATATCGATGATGGAATGGGTACGTATTCTATTCATCGAATTTTTGTTTATGCTCCGAAAAATTCGTCCTTTAAAGAGTTGAAGCCTGCTTGCGGTGACGAGTTTCTCAATCTTAAGGTGAATAAGGAAAAGAAAATTCTGCGTAGCATGTACTATAAAGGTAATGTGCCGACTTTATGCGTCACGAAACCCTCACGTAAATAGTTTTAAGGAAGGGGTGGATTTGTTTGAGGTGAAAATGGGGACAGACCACGTTTTAATAATGATCTGAAAAAATTGGTCTGTCCCCGTTTGCCTTTTTGTTTGGCAACACTAGCTGTGAGCAAATAAATCTGAAGCGAAAAGGAGACTGATTTATTTATGAGGTGCCTTTAGCTTTCGATAAATAAATCAGTCCTTTTTTAGGAGAAAGGAGAGTAAATGAAGATTTTAATTTTGTTCCTAGTATTGCCTTCAAAGCATGCATTGGGGCAGCACTTTTTTTAATTACAGGATTGGTTTTCGCAGATGGTCAAGACGGTGCTGATGCTCGCTCTGAGGGTGAAGGCTGCTATGGCTACCTGACCGAGATGGTTAGGAGTAGTGACTTTCCATTTCGTTATGCAAAGAAAGAAAAAATTAATCTGTTGATTGATGATGATAATGGTGAGCGCATACTGGCTCAGTTGTTCTATAAAACTTCTGGCGAGGGTGTTGTTGGGTGGGTTAAGTATTATGTTCAAGATGAGGCGCTATTTAATGCATCGGCAGATTTGGATGAGCCTGTTGAGTTGAAGTATGATAAAAAATACGCGGAACTATATAAGGATTGTATTGCTAAGCTTAATAAGTGATTTTGTTTGTGGGGGTGGGAAAATGAAATGTGGGCAGACCACGTTTCAATAATGATCTGAAAACGTCGTCTGTTCCCGTTGTCCCCGTTTTCTCGTAAGAGATCGTTATAATGAAAGTGTTGTTCATGTTGTTCATGTTGTTCATGTTGTTCATGTTGCTTGGTGGCTTGTCTTTCATTACGCTTTCGTCGGTGGCTCAGTCCAAGTATCTGGATATGTATGGAGTTGTAATTCCAGAGATTCCTGGTTTTAAATTGAACGTGAGAGCTGAGAATGGGGTTTGCTATGGGGACTTGGTTTCGAACGTTAGTTTAAATCCAGATATACTGACTGAGGAGAACGTTTTCATTGTGGAGCCGGTTGAGTTTGAGAAGAGTTTGAGTGCGTCGGGCCGTTTTGATAGCCATGGTAAGTATATATACAGCTATGCCGTTGACGATGCATTACATCAAGAGTCTGAGGCGGGCTCGGTAGATCTTGTTCATTCCTCGGCATCGGGTTCTGCTGCCGTCCGAGTAACAATGTCTCCTTTTATGCTTTGGAACTCTGATGGAGACATCGCTGCTGCCAAGAACAAATTTTCGTTAGACAAAACAGGCCTGTGGTTCGACTGTTTCTATGGGTTGAAGGGTGTGAAAGGTACCACGGTTAAATTTTCTGCATGTGTACCTAGGTCTAACCTGAGAAGTGATCCTAAGTTATCTGATATCAAGGCGTCATTTGAGGCCATAAGGCCTAGCAAAAATTGGTTTTTTACAACGAGGAGAGGCAAAAAAGACGATGCGTAAATTTTGTTTTGTATTGTTGGTATTTATGTTCTGTAGGGTCGCCGTGGCTCAGGATGATAGCCTCTATCTGCGAGGGGTGGTAATAAATGGTCCCTATAAAACAACTGTCGTCGAAAATGCGGAATTGTCGGTTTTGGAAACGGGAGATACAGAGTATCCCGTGTCTTTAGTCCTCGACGTGAAAAACATCGATGGAGTATCGGCTAGACAGTTAGTTGATAAATATGATGTTGCTGGTTCGCCACCTAAGGTCGAGTCGATATTTTTTTATCCGGTTCAGGATGTAAAGAATGTCTTTGTTTTGGTTTCTTGGGAAATTAATAGTAGAGGCATTGGTACCTACGGTACCCTGTATCAAGTTTATGCCTATGCGCGACATAGCAATGGCAAGTTGATCCCCAATCAGTTGATTCAGGCTAATAGGTACTTAAGCGGGATTGACGGCTTTAGTGACGGTGTGCCACAGACGTTTGCTTATAAGGACGCCGCCTCAATAAAGGCTTACGTGAAAAAACACCTGAATACGCCATAACTCCCTCTTAAGGGGGTGTTGAAAAACAGCAAGGATGATTTGTACAGAGGTTATCGGTGAACGCAATCGCTGGATAGTTCATGAACAGCCCGGCGTGTTGAAGGAAATGTCCGATGGTGTCGACGTCTACGTAGGCGGATGATTGAGCGTTTTTAAACACGACGCCTGAGCCGGTTAAACCGAAAATTTTTGAGTGATCAACATGGATTGTATTTTTAAAAAAGGATACGGCTTCACGAAGGCTCTGATGGGCGCCGTTGTTCTGAGCCTGTTCCTTGGGGGCGCGGATGCATTCGCTGAAGATCAACCTTGCCCGTTCGATGTGCCTCAAACAGAACTGAAGGTCGCAAGCTGTATTCAGGAAGGGGGCGTGAACATACTCAAGCTTGTGTCGCGTAACCAACCCGACTACGCCAACAACTTCGATAATCTCCCCACCGTCATTGTCACTGGGAAAAACCTGCAGGACATTTTGACGGTCGTCGGAATCGACAATGCGCAGCGCTACAACAAGATGATCCAACTGCCTGATGCTGAATCAATCATTGAGTTTTCGGACGCTACGGCGACAGCAAAAGCGTCGATGGAGCAGCGAGGTTGGAAGCTGTTGGACATGAAAAACGTCATTTATCCTGGGCCGGGCGGTGTTGAAGGGTTCGGATTGATCTGCAACACGCTTCAAGCAGAAACCACGAAGGGCTTTGTCGTTGTTTCTCAGTGCAACACTTTTTATGAAAGTGAGAGATCAAGCCTGAAAAAGCTCCTTTCCAGGATCACCTGCGAACTCCCAAAAAGTGAAGTATTCCCAGCGCTCGACACAGACTCGGGCTCTATTGTTTTCAACTACGCCAAACTGCCTGAATCCCAGGACCCCGACGACGTCGCCATTGGCGTCGATTTCGTAAATTGCGCCGACGGTACAAAAAAGAACATCGGCGGGCTGCCATTTTTAGCGGCCACCGGGCGGGTGCAAGCGGCTTTCTTTGCTCAGGCTAAACCCGACGCCGAGCCGATGCTTTTCGTCATTCATGCGGTTGGAATCAGAGCCGATACGGGCGTTAATTATTTGGGCGAGTATTACACCACTCATGCGTATTCCCGTACGGCGGCGGGTTACGTCAGAGATGAGCGGCTGTCGAGCTATTTTGGGAACGGCGGCGATATTGCCCGCGATCCCGAGTCGGAGGAGTTGATCTACACATTCCCCTATAAAACCGCTGATGCCATCGCCGCCAAACTCAACTCCGCCGCGTATAAACGCTGGGCGGCGGGGGACAGGGTGACGCTCACGATTAACAAAAAGACCTCGATTCACAGTTCGCCCGTTTTGGCGGACATGACGAAAATGTATTTGATCAAGGGCGACTCGGTGTTGCAGGAAGGGGTTGAGGCCGGGTGGCTGCAAATCATGTTTAAAACCCCCAAAGGAAAGGAAATTCGGGGCTGGGTTCAATGCAACGATGCCGATGGTTGCTAGCCGATTGTCCGTTCGAAATTTCAGAGGTGAAACGGGCGCCGTGATTAATCACTCAATGCCCCGTTTTCCTTTAGACTGCGCCCCTCAAGGAAGCCCCCAGGACACGGAATGCCAGTCCCTTCAAACACCCTTCGCAAAGCTCTGGTCGTTTGGCTATATGCCGCCGCACTGGTGCATCTGCTCGTCAGCATCCTGCTGACCTGGGCCGGCCATTCGGGATTGCTCGACGGCTACCTGCAAACCATCGAATACGCCTTCTGGACGGACGTGGTGCCGAGCGCCGCCCGCGAGCAACAAGTGTGGTGGCTCGCCTTGTTCGGCGCCACGTTGCAAAGCTATTCCCTCTACATGCTCGCCCTCGTGCACCTCGGCCATCGACTCAAAACCCCCATGGCATGGGGCTGGTTGATTGCCGGCATCGTGCTCTGGGCGCCGCAGGACATGTTGATTTCCCTCCAGGCGCAGGTCTGGTCGCACCTGTGGTTCGACAGTTTCGCGCTGCTCACTTTGCTGCCGCCGCTGTTCTGGCTTTATCGCCACGACCGCCGCACCTCCGCCTCAACACACATATCGAGTGACGCCAGCCATGCCTGATTTTTCTCTCCTGGATTGGGCAGTTACATTGCTGATCGCCCAGGCCATTCTGGGGGCGCTGGATACCCTGTATCACCACGAACTGACCGTCGCGCTGCCTTATCGACACAGTGCGCGGCTTGAGCTGTCTATCCACGCGTTGCGTTCGTGTTTCTACGGGATTCTGTTTCTGGGCATGGCGCATCTGGCATTTCAGGGCACGTGGGCGATTGTTATTGCGCTGCTGTTTGCCCTGGAGATTTGCCTGACGCTATGGGATTTCGTGGTCGAGGATCGGAGCCGCAAGCTGCCGGCTATCGAGCGGATCATGCACACCGTGCTGGCGGTGAACGGCGGGGCTTTTTTTGCGTTGTACGGCGTGCAACTGGCGCAGTGGGCGAGCTTGCCGACGGGGTTGAGCGCGATTGATTTTGGCTGGCGTGGCTGGTTGCTGACGCTGTTCGCTATCGGGGTCACTGCCTCGGGTATTCGCGACGGCTTGGCGGCGCTGCGCATGCAACGCGAAGGCAAACCGTCGAACCCGTTCGCGGGCGGGGCCTATAAGCGCGTGCTGGTGACCGGCGGCACCGGGTTTATCGGTGAAACGCTGGTCAACCAATTGCTCGATGCCGGCCACACGGTCAGCGTGCTGGCGCGGGATCCGCTGAAGGCGGCTTACCTGTTCGACGGCCGGGCGCGCTGCGTGCGTTCGCTGAGCAAACTCGGTTACGACGAAACCTTCGACGTGGTGATCAATCTGGCCGGGGCGCCAGTCGCCGGGCCGCGCTGGAGTCCCAAGCGTCAGGCGCAATTGATCGCCAGCCGGGTCAACACCACCGACAGCTTGATGACCTGGTTGAAGAATGCGCGGCACAAACCGGCGCTGTGGGTGCAGGCATCGGCCATTGGTTTTTACGGTGTGCGCGATGCCAGCGAAAGCCTCGATGAACAGGCCAGCAAGGGCGACGGTTTCATGGCCGAACTCTGCGCGCGTTGGGAGGCGGCTGCGCAACCGGCCACGCAGTTCGGTGTGCGTCAGGTAGTGCTGCGCCTCGGCGTGGTGTTCGGCCCGGGCGGCGCGTTGTTGCCGTTGCTGATTCCGTTTCGTCTGGGGTTCGGCGGGCGCATGGGCGATGGTCAGCAGATCATGAGTTGGGTGCATCGCGATGATGTGATTCAGGTGATCGCTCGGTCCTTCCACGATGAAAGTCTGCACGGCACTTACAACCTGGTGGCGCCGGAGGCGGTCAGTCAGGCTGCGTTTGCCGAGAACGTCGGCAAAGTCCTCAAGCGTCCGGTGTGGTTCCACGTTCCTGCGGCGCCAGTGCGCGCGCTGGCGGGGGAGATGGCGCAGTTGTTCTTCGACGGTCAGCGCGTGGTGCCCCAGCGTTTGAGCGAGGCGGGTTACACGTTTCGTTATCCGACCCTCGACGCGGCTCTGCGCGATCTGGCCTGAGGATTGTCCATGAGCAAGCCCTTGATGTATCTGCTGGCCGGCAACGGCAGCGCCGCCGATTGGTGGGATGACGCGTTGCCGCATTTTCAGCGCTACACCGTGGTGCCGCTGGAGCTGCCGGGTTTTGGCAGCAACCCGCAGCCACCTTGCGAGGATCTTGCCGCCTACGCGCAGACCTTGTTGGCGATGACGCAAAAGGGCAGCGCGATCATGGCGGTCGGGGTCAATGCGCTATTGGTGCTGCACGCGCTGCAACGTCGTCCTGGGCATTTTTCGCGTAGTGTTTTGTTGGCGCCGGTGGGGGCATTTCTCTGGCAACGTCGGCTGCCGGCGCTGATGTCGCCGCTGCCGATCCGCAAGACCATTCACTGGTTGCTGGCGAACAAACCGACACTGTTCGCGCGCAAGTTCTCCAACCAGATCTGGACGCCCGTGCAGTACCAACGCATGGGCGACGGCTATGCCCGCTGCCGCGCGTTTGTGCCGCACTGGGATCTGATTCGTGCTGATACTGCGTTGCCGCTGTTGGAGTGGATCACCGATCCGGTCGAGCTGATTTGGGGCGATCAGGACAACGTGCTCGGCATTGAACAAGCCGCCGCATGGTCGGCGATTCTGGCCCGCGCCGACCTGACCATCAGCCTGAAACCCGGTTGGGGCCATTACCCGTGGATCGACGCGCCGGCGCAGTTCGCACAGTGGCTGGAATCCGGCGAGCGTGGTTTTGTGGCGCACACCAAGGGCGGGCGTTTGCGCTTGGCTGAGTTGGCCCGGCAACCGGTGCCGGTGGCGCTGACCCTCAACGATTGCAATGACCCGCATCTGCCAGCCTTTCTCGCCGCCCAACCCGACGCGACCTGGGCGGTGCGCTCCTCCAGTTATGGCGAAGATCAGGCCGATTCGGCGAATGCCGGTCTGAGCACGACCTTCCTGCGTGAACCGAGCGCCAACGTGCCGACACGCATCGCTGAATTGACGGCTGAGGGTGTCGAGGAAGTGGTGGTGCAGCGCTTCATCACACCACAGATCTCGGGCATCGCGTTTGTCCGACACCTGTCGGTAGAACTCGAATGGGTTGAAGGCCATCTGGAGTCGTTGGCCGATGGTCACGTCAGCCCCTCGCGGGCAACGCTGTCGCGGGTTGGCGATGCCTGGCGCAGTGGCACGTTCACGCCGTCCCACGGTTTGACCGAAGAGCTGCTGTGGCGCTTTCTGCAAGACGTGCTACGCGTATTCCACTACGTGCCCGGCGACGTCGAATGGGCCTGGGACGGTACGCAACTGTGGTTGCTGCAATACCGGCCGATCAGCGATTACGGCTGGCGCCGCCACCTGACCGCCGCCAACATTGCCGAGATCCTGCCGCCGCAACCGAGCGTGCTGGTGGAGTACGCCCAGCGCCGCGCGGCAGCGAGTATTCCGGCGATCATGGCGCGTTGGGATGTGCGGGTGTTGCAGGACAACGAGCCGTTTACTGCGGTGTTTGGTGGCGCCTCCTACATCAACAACGATCTGTTCCTCGCCCGACTCGCCGACTGGGGCATCAGCGCCAGCAACTACGCCGATGAAGTCGGTGGCGCGACCCCGCATCTGCCATGGCAACCGTTGCGGCTGCTGCGTTCGGTGCCGTTGTTCTTGCGCATGCAGCGCATTGGACGCGGGCACTTGCTGAGCCTTGAACACGGCTTGCAGCGCTTCGATCAGGAGCTGGCCGAACTCGTCGCGCAAGGTGCCGATGGCCAGCAACTGGCGGACTGGTTCACCCGGTTTTACGTATTCGTGGTGCAAGGCAACCTGTGCATCGCCACGGCGCTGGCCAGCAGTGGCGGCGATTGGCTCGGGCGTCCGCCGACCGCTTACGACAACCTCGAGAACAGCCCTCATCGGTTGCCGTGGGAGACCGATCCGGCCACGCAACGCCCGGCGCCGACTGACTTGCCGTTACAGGCCTTCCCGCAATGGTCGGGGCTTATCCGTGTGGCCCATTCGACCGGCCTGCCGGGCCTGCGCGGTTACTACCTGCAAGTGCGCGAGTGGTATCGCGACAACCTGATGCGAATCTTCTTCCGCCTGCACCACGCCATGCCGCTGGCCGACCGCGAACACTGGTTCGCGCCACACCCGGACATCCGTACCCGCGACGGCAGCTTCTGGCAGGACGGTCGCGAAGGCGCCGAACAGGCGACCGGGTTCATGATTTATCCGGGGCAGGTGCAGGGCATTCTTGGCGATGACATTTTGCTCGAAGACACCCTCGATCCGGGGCGACATGCGCACTACCAAGCGGCGCGGGCGGTGATAGCGCGGATGGGTGGGCGCTTGTCGCATGGCTCGACGTTGTTGCGGGAGCTGCGCAAACCGTCGGCGGTGATGCCGCAGGTTGATCCGGCGTGGCTGGGGTGTGAGGTGTTGTATCGGGATGGTGAGTTGGAACTGATGAATTCGAAGGATATGAAGTGAAACCTCGATACCTCCACGGGTTGCTGCCTGGTTTGTTCGCGCTTGCTCATACGGGCCACGCCGTTGCCGCAGATACCGTGATGGTCGGCAATGCGACAGGTCAATCGCCGGTTGCTCAAGGGCCAGTCGAAGCCTCGGTCGAAATGACGCCTTGCCGTTTCTCGATGACGCTTTCGCAAGATCAATGGCTGCAGTTCAACTCGCCCGATCTGGTGTTTGTCGCGGCAAAACAGCTGCCCGAAACATCCCGCGCACCTCACTTGTCGCAAGCGCAGACGTCGAGCGGCTATGAATGGAATTTCGCGAAGTCGGCAAACCTGAGCCAGACGTGGTTCGGGGTCATGTGTGAAAACGTCGGCAGCTTTTCCACTCTGACGACTCAGAAGCCGCCATCGGATGAAGCGATCGAACTGCAATTGCTGCGCGAGAGCAACGACCGCAAATGCCCGGCGACCCTGACCGATCACGGTTGGCTGCCAACGCCGTTGGCGGGAGACCCGCAAACTTATACGTTTGTGTCACTGGAGGGGAAGTCGTCAGGGTTCATCATCGGCTACCACCACAAGCAACAACCTCAGTTCAGCCGTATCGCCTTCTGCCTGACTCAAGGCGAGCAGGTGCTGATCGGCTCAGCCGAATCAGGTTCAGCCACCCCACTGGCGATAAGCACCGAAGGGTTCGAACAAATCAAGACCGCCGTGCGCAGCATTGCTTTCCAATGAGCATGCCGGCGATGCATCACACCGATGGAGTAACAGCGTGAAAGGATTTGCCATTCTATTTGCCAGCCTCTTGGCAGCTTCCACATCCCTGGCGTTCGCCGCCGAACCAGGCTTCAAGGAATACAGCGTTACACCTGTTTTCACCGGCACTCATCATGAACTTGTGCCGCAGGAAAACAGCAGTCCAGCGATGGACAGCGCCCGAGCCAAAGCCCTCCAGGGCAAAGTCAACTTCGCCGGCCATTACATCCTGCACCGGCTCGGCTGTGGCGGCGGCGCCATTTGCGGCGAAGTGCTGGACGCGCGCACCGGAGAGGTTACCGGCGGGCTGCCAAATGCTTACGACGGCAGCACTTTCGACATGTCCTACCAGCCCGATAGCCGCTTGATCATCGTTTCTGGCCTGACGCTCGACGGCGAAGAAGACGCCCAGGGGAATGCGCTGGAAAGCCGTAACCGGGACCGTTACTACGAGTTTGTGGACAACGAGTTTCGACTGCTGACGATGGTTGACGCAGAATCGCCGCCGCTTGATTAAGGCTGATGAGATGAGCCGGTATCGCCGACGGCTACGCAAAGTGTCTGGCAGGACAACAAGGCCGGTTGACGGCGACAAGGAATACTCAATGAATCAGCTTTTTTTTGCCGGCGGCCTGTCATTGCTGCTCTCGTTCCCGGCTTTCGCTGCGCCAGCGGATGCTTATACCCAGCGCGATGTGATGCAGTGTGGCGGCGTCGAAGTGGTGCTGGTCTCGTCTTGCCGAACAGTAACGGTGGAAGACACGGAAACCCATGTAATCCCGGTCTGTTCCGACCAGACCATCAACATCGGCGGCAAAGTACTTCGGCGTAATATTGGCAAAGTTTTACAACTCACGTCCGACGGTACGAAGACGAAGATGTTGAACAACGTGGTGGTGGCGATGGATTGCGTGACAGGCAGCAAGGGCAGCCTTGTTTCAATCGGCGGCTACGGCGGTTGCGGTGCCTGCCCGGAGTGGCGCGGTTATTACTCGACAGCCGGGCGACTGGAGCAATACAGCTTCGATAATAACCAGCGCTCTTTTGGTTCGAAGGGTTCCTGGGAAGAGCTGATCAAGGTGTATGGCGTCACGAAGAGACAACTGCAATCGGAAAGCCCTGCAGTGAAAAGGATCGGCTATGGCCAGCCTTAAGTGGGTGCTGATGATCGGCAGTCTGTTCATCGCCGCCAGTGCCTTTGCCGAAGATCCGCCAATAGTCGGTATCGACGGGCGCACAGTGACGTTTCGAGCGACAAAATGGACGATGCCCGGTGTGGAGTCGGCGACCGCCTGGTTCACCGCAAACGGCAAAACCTTCCCACTCTTCGGCTCCGACGTTGGCGCCGATGGGCACTCCGACTGGCTCAGTCCTGACAAGAAAACCTTGTTGCTCGACCCGGTGAGCTTCGGCATGTTGTCGGTCGAGAGTGGTGAAGAAAAACTGGTATCGCAACAGCATTGCGATGTGATCTCGATGGAGACCGGCTGCGTGCTGGCTGAGCGTTCTGCCAGCTTTTGTGTCGGTAAATGGGTGGGCAATCAGTGGGTTTCCGCAGACGGCGAAGTGCTCAATCCCGCCCTGGAGACGCAGTCCCCAAAGGACCTGCTGAAACATGTCTCGGGCATCGAGCCGGCGCAGTCCCGCGCAGAGTCCATCGAATGGAGCCTGAGCTTTTTAAGTCCGGAATCCTACATGGCGTGTCATCCCCCGGCGCAAAATGTTCAGGCGTTCAACGACCTGGGTTTTTACCTGGCCGAGGGCGGTAACGATGAGTTCGCACTGAAGTTTTATCGAGGCGTCGAGGCGGTCGGCAAGCGCACGGTGTTGATGTTGAACATGGCTGATTCACTGTGGCGCCTTGGTCGCAAGGACGAAGCGCAGCGCTATTACCGCCAGTACCGCGACGCGATGAGCGCAGAAGGCAAGGCGCAGAAAATTCCGCAACGCGTAACTGCGCGATCTGAAAATCAGGGACTGAAAAATTGAACATGTTAATCCGGTTTATCGCGTTTTCCTTTGGATGCCTGTTTGCCTCCATCGCGATGGCCAAGGACGAATGCAAAGAGACCACCGTGAGCTGGCAGATCGATCTGTGCGTGGAAGCGGCACGCAAAGAAGCCGACGCACAGCTCAATGCTAGTTACAAGAAACTGCTTGCGCGGTTCGAGTCTCAGCAGCGGCGCGACCCTGAACAGGGCAAGGCGTTGATGGCGATGGCCAGAGAGGCCCAACGCGCGTGGATCAAGCTGCGCGACACCACGTGCCCGCTCGAAGCCACGGAAAGCGAGCCCGGTGTGGCGCTGCATGTTACGACTATCAACAACTGCATGGCCAGAATGAGCCTGGAGCGTGCGGCTTATCTGGACACTATCGTCGCGGATGAACCGGGTAATGTGGTTGATCTCAACAAGGTGTTCCTGTCCGGCTCCCAGCGCTTCGGCGATGTCGTGGCGCGTTATGTCAGCACCTTTGGCAGCCCTTGTTTGACGGTTCAGATTCTGGCGCCCAACGGCGGCTGGAGAGTGCTGTCCTCCGAGCGGTTTTGCAGTTTTGACGGCAAATCGTTTTGGGATGGCTATGCCAGTGCCTTGTTTGAGGATCATGCATTTGCTGCCGATGGTTTACACCTGACGCTCAGCTTGTTCGAGCTTCGTGGGGACGGAGAGAAGCAGCTCTCATGCGTGATTCCGATTCAGAATGAGCAAATCAAAGAACTGAAGTGCGGCGCACCTGAGGCAGCGTGAAACCATCAGCGTAAACATTTGAAGATTGATCAATAAGGAAGTGGGTGGAATTGGCCAGGCTCTTAAGTTTTATTGCTGCGCTCGGATGCATGGTCGGTTTGTCGGCTCAACCGGCATCGGCAAGTGACCCACAAACCATCGGCGAGCTGCATCCGCCGGTGGTTGCTTCGTTGGGTGATCAAAAGATCACGGTGTTCTTTTTGAAGAACAACCTTAAAGGTCTGGTTGGGGGCGTGCATGTGCCTGATGCTGAAATTTTCTACGCACCCATGAATGCGGTGAAGCCTTCGCTGAATTATGTGTGGAAGGTCGAAGGCGAACAAATTGCCTCGGTGTTCTTCTTCGAGCGCAAATTCCCTGAGCGAGCGGGGAAGTCCATGTTTGTTCTGACGGAAACACCTGAGTCGAACAATGGATTCCAAGGTGTTTCCTATTCAACCCAAGAGCTGCACCTCGTGAAGAATGGCGACCGATTGTCGTTGGAGTTTCTTCGCGGCAATGCCTATCCCCCGGAATTGCAGAACTGTTACGAAGGTCGCGATTTGGATAAAGGGATAGACGTGGAGTGCGCATACAAAGATGCTGCGAGTATTAAGAAGTTTCTGGCGGCCCAGGATGAAAAGATGATTGCGGATCAGAAACAACAACTTGGCCTGATCCGAGAACCTCTGAAAACCGGTGGTGACGTGGCTAATGTCACTTGTCCCTCAACCGAATTTTCCACGTTCCTCGCAGCCTTCTCCGAGCGCACAGACGTGCAAAAAGCATTCGTACAACAGCCGCTGCAAATGGTCACCACCGTGGCCGGCGATCCCGAGCCTGAGATGGAAAAGCGCAGTGTCAGCGGCGATCAGATCAAGTTTCCAATCATCCCGGATCGCGTGAAACGAGAGGTCGATGGTCTTACGTTGACCGTCAAGGAAGAGCGGGGCAACAACGCCACGGCGATCCTGCAGAAGCCGAATACCGATTATGTCTTCGAGTACCGGTTTGTTCGTGGGCAATGTTGGCGGCTTGCAGAGGTCTCGGATTTTTCACTTTAGACATGCGGTAAGCGCTACTGAGAGCACGTCATCGTTTTCAAAAAAATGAGATCAGAGGGATTGGTGAAGAGGTTATTTTTAATGCTGTTGTTGGTATTGCCGCTGACGGCCCGCAGTGAGATCACAACACAGGTCTCTTGTTTCCGTTCGCTGGAAGGCAAAAACATCAATTTCGAATTCAGAACCTATTACGACTCGGTCACCCAATGGGGCGGCGCGGGGGTTAGGTATAGCAAGTCGAAGAAGGCCATTTCTCTAGTCCATCGAAGCACCGAGCAAGAAATCCTGGCAGAGGATCGGCCCTATGAATTCACGACAACTTGGGTGGAAGTTTCCGAGGGGGCGCTGACGGGTGAGTATGAGATGGTCAGTCAGGGGGCTCGTATCTATGGGATGACCTACACGAATTACAAATCCGGCAAGAAGTATTCGTTCGATCAAGATATCAGCATGGAGGCGTCACCAGAGACAGGCTGTCAGTGGTGAGTCGAGATCATTGAGAAAGGGGACTCAACGTCCCCTTTTTCTTTCTGTGGTCCCTTTATGCCTTCGCCCGATGCTCCGCCGGATTCGGCGAATCAATGTGATCCAGTGCTCTCTCCACTAACAATTGCACCCCATCGGCCATTCTGCTCAGCGCCAGGGCGACTGAGCGGCGGGTGCCGTCGATGTCATCAGCCAGGTCGGCGGCGATGGCGCTGATGGACTTCAGGTCTTCTGAGGCGTTGGCCAGGAGGGCTTCGGTGTCGATGTCGGGGGAGACGGTGAAGAGCTTGCCTTTGCGCTTGGGTTTTTCGTTGGGTGGCGGGGCGAAATGGTGGTCGAGGGCGCGTTCGGCGGCTTCGTGGAGTTTTCTGGAATCGAAGGATTCGTAGGGGGATGTGGCTGGGTTTTCTGGGGGATTCGGTGTTGGCTTGATCATAGGTATCTTCCGGTAATAGGAGCTGACACCGTTTCGCTCGCACTTCGAAAGAGGTGGCAACTGTGCATAGGTGTGCAAGACCGGCCCGGAGTATCCGGCAGACCCGAAGGTCTCCCACGCACAGTCGCCATAACGATTCGCGAGCATAAGAAAACACTCGATGAATAGCCATAAACGATTGTGCACCAGGCCGGACTTGCACGTCCGAATCACCGATTTTGCGGTGACGAACAGAGGTTATCGGTGAAGGTGAGGGCTGCCTAGTTCATGGACAGCCCGGCGTTTTGAAGGAAATTTCCCAGAGGTTTGAGGGCATCAAGATCAAAAGATCGCAGCCTTCGGCAGCTCCTACAGAAATGTGTTTCTTCAGGTGTAGGGCGGGTGTTGGGTGTGACGCGGAGCGTCACGGGATGCATTCCCACGCGGGAGCGTGGGAACGATCAAGGTGGAGGAGGTAACGTGTGACTTGGCGGTCATCATGCGGGAAAAGCGGTTCATCTTCTTCTAACGCAACTCGATGGTGGCGTTCTGGCTTGAAGCGGCTACACTGCGCCGGCCGTTCATTTTTCTTTTGAGGCTGTGCGCATGAAATTTCGTTTTCTTCTGTGGATGCTGGGTTTGTTGATGGGTAAGGCCAGTCGGACTAATCCTTCGTTTCAGCAGCAGTTGGGTGATAAGGCGTTGGTGTTTCAGTTACAGACCCTGGACGGGAAGGTGGCTCGGCATTTCGTGGTGAAGGATCAGCGCATTACCAGCAAGGCTGGGGTGTATGCGGAGCCGGCGTTTGCGATTGCGTTCAAGGACGCGGCGTATGGCTTTGCCACGATGCAGGCAAAGAACAAGCAGTTGGCGTTTATGACGGGGATTCAGGACAAGTCGATTCAGATCAAGGGCAACCCGGCGCTGGTGATCTGGTTTCAGGGGTTGACCAAGTATTTGAAGCCGAAGAAGGCTAAGCCTGAGGCTTGAGGTCGATGATTAATCCTGTGGCGAGGGAGCTTGCTCCCGCTGGGCTGCGAAGCGGCCCTGAAGCCTGAGACCTCGGTTGTATCTGACACACCGCGTTGGCTGGGTTGCGACTGCTGCGCAGTCGAGCGGGAGCAAGCTCCCTCGCCACAGGGGTTGTGGTGATCAGGTAGATCGGCGGGGAATTCATCGCGGGCAAGCCCGCTCCCACAGGGATCGCCTAAATCCTGTGGGAGCGTGGCTTGCCCGCGATGCTTTTAGGCCTGGCTGAATTGCGAAGCCAGTTCGCGCAGCAGCACTTCGGCTTCGAGGACTTTGCTGACCACGTCGTTGGCCTTGTCACGAGTCAGGCCGACGCGTTCCAGCAGGGCATCGGGGATGTCTTCATCCGGCCCGGAGCCGATGCCGCGGCTGCGCAGCAGGCGTACGGCCAGGCACACGAGGTTCGGGTATTCGGCGTAGTCGCCGTCGTAGCTTGGGTCGTGCTGGAAGCGCAGGGCGGTGGCCAGTTCTTCGGGCATGTCCCAGTAGCGCATCAGCCATGAGCCGATCTGTTCGCGGCTGATGCCCAGCAGGTGTTGTTCCACGTAGCTGTGGCACAGGTGCGGGTTGACCTCCAGGTGGCGGCAGATCAGCGAGAAGTGCGGCGGAAATACGTGGGCCAACAGCAGGTAGCCGAAGTTGTGCAGCAGGCCGGCGAGGTAGGTCAGGCCGGCTTCCGGGCGCTGGGCGCGGGGCATGGCGCGGGTCAGGCCTTCGATGACGGCGGCGGTGTAGATCGATTGCTGCCAGTACGGCGTGGTGTGTTGCGGGTGGTCTTTGGGCAGGCTCAGGGTTTTGCCCAGGGCCAGGCCCAGCGCCAGGTTGATCACCAGGTCGAAACCCAGCACCCGCACGATGGCGTCTTCCACTGAGCGAATCTTGCCCGGCGAGGCGTAGTACGGCGACGCTGCCCAGCTGACGACTTGTGCGGCCAGGGCCGGGTCGGTTTCGACCACGCCGGTGATGTCGTCGATGGTGGCGTTGGGGTCGACCCGCAGTTTGATGATTTTCTGCGCGGTTTCGGCCAGCGGCGGAATTTCGATGGTCGCTTCCAGGCGTTGCTGAATGCGCCGCGCGGTGAACGCTTGCACGGCCTGGGTGATTTCCTTGCGGTCATCGTCGGGGCGGTCGAGGTTCGGGCGGATGCTGTTCACGGCTTCGCCGAAGTTGGCGGCGCTGGCCTTGGTGAGCATGGTTTTGAAATCGTCGCTGGTGATTTCCAGCAGCACGCCCGGCTCGCCCGAGTTGATCAGCAACGTCGGTTCGCGCAGCAGGCTTTCTTCATACAGGCACGGCGAGCTGGTGAGCGCCGGCAGGCCGGGCAGCAGGCTCAGGCTGTGTTTGCCGAGCATCTTTTCCAGGCGCTCGGTGGAGACGGCGGTCAATCGGCGGCCGGTGAGTTCGGCGAGGCGGTTGAGGTCCAGCAGTTGGTTCTGTGGGAACAACACCATCAGCGCGCCCACGGCGTCATCCAGCAAAACAGCCTGCACTTTACGCGCGGTGTTCAGGCCGTGATGGTCGAGGACTTCTTCGTAGGCGATGCCCAGCTTGCCAAGCAGTAGCCGAATAACCGACGGAGCGTGCGGGGTGGCGGGTGCGAGGGCAACGTCGGTCATGGTCTGTATCCGTTTGCAAACAATTGCAGGAGTATAACCAGCTTGTTTGAAGCCAGGGTCCAGAAACTGCGACAGTGCTCACACTTGGCCGTATTGCTGCCCATGGCGTAGCCAGCGGTCGAGCAGCGGGCTGACGTGATCCGGCCAGCGTTCGAGCAAGGCCTGGGCGGCGTCGCGCACGGCGGGCAGCAAGTCGGCGTCGCGCATCAGGTCGGCGACCTTGAATTGCAGCAGGCCGGTCTGGCGCGTACCGAGCATTTCGCCGGGGCCGCGCAGTTCGAGGTCTTTTTCGGCGATGACAAAACCATCGTTGGTTTCGCGCATGATGCCCAGCCGCTGACGGCCGATCTGCGACAGCGGCGGATGGTAAAGCAGCACGCAATGGCTGACGGCGTTGCCCCGACCGACACGGCCACGCAGTTGGTGCAGCTGCGCGAGCCCGAGGCGCTCGGGGTTTTCGATGATCATCAGGCTGGCGTTGGGCACATCGACGCCGACTTCGATCACGGTGGTGGCGACCAGCAGTTGCAGGTTGCCGGCCTTGAACTCGGCCATCACCGCAGCTTTCTCGGCGGGCTTCATGCGCCCGTGGATCAAGCCGACTTTCAACTCGCCGAGGGCGGCGGTGAGGTCTTCATACGTGGTTTCGGCGGCCTGACAGGTCAGCTCTTCAGACTCTTCGATCAGCGTGCACACCCAATAGGCCTGTCGCCCTTCGGCACAAGCGCCGCGCACCCGTTCGATCACTTCGACGCGCCGGGTGTCGGTGACCAGCACCGTGTTGACCGGGGTGCGGCCGGGCGGCAGTTCGTCGAGGATCGAGGTGTCGAGGTCGGCGTAGGCGCTCATGGCCAGCGTCCGGGGAATCGGCGTGGCGGTCATGATCAGCTGGTGCGGACACATCCGCCCGCCGACGCCTTTCTGCCGCAATGCCAGGCGCTGTTGCACGCCGAAGCGGTGTTGTTCGTCGATGATTGCCAGCGCCAGGTTCTTGAACTGCACTTCGTCCTGGAACAGCGCGTGGGTGCCGACCACCATGGGCGTACCGCTGGCGATTTGCTCCAGCGCGGCGACGCGGTTTTTGCCCTTGAGCTTGCCGGCCAGCCACGCGACTTCGATGCCCAGCGGTTCGAGCCAGCGCTTGAAGGTGATGAAGTGCTGCTCGGCGAGAATTTCGGTGGGCGCCATCAGTGCGACTTGATAACCGGCCTCCAGCGCTTGCAGCGCGGCGAGGGCGGCGACCACGGTTTTGCCGGCGCCAACGTCGCCCTGAATCAGCCGTAGCATCGGTTCGTGCTGGCTGAGGTCGTAAGCGATTTCGTTGCCGACCCGTTGCTGGGCGCCGGTTGGGGTGAAGCCGAGGTTGGCCAGATACTGGGCGGGCAGCTTGGTGGCTTTCGGCATGGCCGGCGCGCGCAAGGCACGCATGCTCTCGCGCAGGCGCTGCTGGGACAGTTGATGGGTCAGCAGTTCTTCGAAGGCCAAACGGTGCTGGGCCCAGTGATGACCGAGGGCGAGTTCGTCGACGTCGGCATCGGCGGGCGGGTGATGCAGGTAGCGGATCGCATCGGCCAGCGGTGCCAGTTGGTAGTCCCGGGCCAGTTCGGTCGGCAGCCAGTCGGGCAGGCTGCTGGGGCCGAGCAGGGTCAGGGTTTGCATGCACAACTGACGCAAGCGTTGTTGGGTCAGGCCTTCTGTGAGCGGGTAGACCGGGGTCAGGGTTTCATCCACCGGCGGCGGTTCGTCGCCGGTGATGGCGCGGTATTCCGGGTGGTAGATCTCCAGCCCCGACGCACCGGGCCGCGCTTCGCCGTAGCAGCGAATGCGCGTGCCGCGTTTCAGGCCTTCTTTCTGGGCGTTGCTGAAGTGGTAGAAGCGCAGGCTGAGCCCGCCGGTGCCGTCCTGCAGACGGACAACCAGGCTGCGGCGCCGGCCCATGACCACGTCGGCACCGCTGACGGTGCCTTCGATGACTGCGTCTTGCCCGGGTCGCAAATGGCCGATCGGGACCACACGGGTGCGGTCCTGATAGCGCAACGGCAGGTGGAACAGCACGTCCTGGAGGTTCTCCAGGCCGACCTTGGCCAGTTTCTCGGCCATGGCTTCGCCGACCCCCTTGAGTGCCGTCACCGACACTTGCGACAACTCGGTCATGACCGCGACTTAACCGGCCACTACCGGCGCTGGCGGCTTGGCCACCGAGCACAGGCGAATGGAGTCAGCGAGGATTTCAATCGCCTTGGGCCGCGGGAAGCTCGCGCGCCAGGCGATGGCCACGGTGCGGAACGGCACGGGCGCGCTCAGTGGGCGCACTTCGATCACGCCGGGGGCGTAGTGGTGGCTGTCGACCGCCGACAGCGGCAGGATCGAAATGCCCAGGCCGGAGGCGACCATGTGGCGAATGGTTTCCAGCGAGCTGGATTCCACCGTGGTGTGCTTGGCGCCGTCGTTGCCTTTGGCCAGGGTCGGGCAGGCTTCCAGCACTTGATCGCGGAAGCAGTGGCCTTCGCCGAGCAGCAGCAGGCTCTTGTCGTTGAGCAGGGCGGCGTCGATGGATTCTTTTTGCGTCCACGGGTGCTGGGCCGGCATCAGGACGTAGAACGGTTCGTCGTAGAGCTGCAGGGTCAGCACGTCGGCTTCGTTGAACGGCAGGGCGATGATGATCGCGTCGAGCTCGCCGTTGCGCAGTTTGTCGCGCAGCACGTGGGTGAAGTTTTCTTCAATGTACAACGGCATCTGCGGGGCGACCCGGTGCAGTTGTGGAATCAGGTGCGGGAACAGGTACGGGCCGACGGTGTAGATCGCGCCGACTTTCAGCGGGGCGGTCAGCTGGTTCTTGCCGGCCTGGGCCAGTTCGCGGATGCCTTGGGCCTGTTCCAGTACTTTCTGCGCCTGGGCGACAATGCCTTCGCCCACCGGGGTCAGGCGCACGGCGCTCTTGCTGCGCTCGAAAATCAGCACACCGAGTTCGTCTTCAAGCTTCTTCACGCCCACCGACAGGGTCGGCTGGCTGACGTGGCAACGCTCGGCCGCGTGGCCGAAGTGCTGCTCTTGGGCGAGGGTAACGATGTAGCGTAATTCTGTCAGAGTCATAGCAAGCGTCCATGAAGTTGCGGGCCAAGCATACCGGCTGCAATCGATAGACGCACGTTATCAGACTGAGTGCGTTGAGTGACACAGGGCAATGCAGGTTTGCCGTTTCCAGATATGCAAAAGGCATCTTTCCGGTGCCTTTATGGTTGTTGCACAACCTGTGGGAGCGCGTTCTTACATGAGAATGCGGTCGAATGTGAGAGCGGGTTTGCTCGCGAAGGTGATCGAATGACCGCCGAAACGCTCAACCCCTGCCAGTTGTCCACAGGCAGCAGCCTCCATAGACACTCTTTCAACTTTAATCATTGGGCCGTCCTGCGGCGCAAATGCTAATCTCCACCCCACTTTCAGCGCAGTCGTGACCGCACCCGTCATGGGTTCAGGGAAGACGACCACACTTTCAACAACGGACATTAATCGGGTATTTCATGAATAAATCAGCAGGCGTGCTTTTGGGAATTGTTGTGGCCATCGGTGCAATCAGCGCCGGCGGTGCGTGGTACACCGGCTCCAAACTCGATGGGGTGCTGAATACTTCGATCGCCGACGCCAACAAAGAGCTGCAAGCCACGCTGGCAGGTTCCAACGGCACGGCGTCGCTGGAACTGGTGTCGCTGGAGCGTCATGTGTTCAGCAGCACCGCGCACTACCGCCTCAAGGGTGAGGGCGAGATGTTTGGTGAAACGCCGATGGAGATGCTGTTCGTCGACCGCATCGAACACGGCCCGCTGCCGTTCTCGCGCCTGGTGTCGTTGAAGTGGTTGCCGGTCCTGGCCACCAGTCACTACGAGCTGGAAAAAACACCGCTGACCGAGAAGTGGTTCGCCGCCGCCAAGGACAAATCCCCGGTCAAAGGCGTGGTCAACATCGGCTACGACAACTCCACCAAGGGCACCCTCGAGTTTTTGCCTCTGGAAGCAGCACTGGATGACAAATCCAACCTGACGTTCTCCGGGTTGAAACTCGACGTGGCCGCCAGCGCCCAGGCGCAAAAGGTCAAGGCCGACGGTTACATGGACAGCCTGAAGCTGACCACCGTGGCCGAAGATCAGACCCCGGTGCAGGTCGAGCTCAACGGCTTGACCTTGGCCAGTAACCTGAACAAAAGCACCTACGGCTACTACGTCGGCGAAAACACCCTCGAGCTGACCAACAGCAAAACCACCTTCGGCCCCAAACAGTCGGTACTGGGCTTCAAGAACTTTGAAATGAAGAACCAGACCGAGGAGTCGGGCACCAACGCTTCGGGGCGTGCTGATTACAAGATCGGTGAAGTGTCCTTGAACGGCAAGGTTGTCGGCTCCGCGCAGTTGGCCATGAGCCTGAAAAACCTCGACATCCCGTCCACGATGTCGCTGATGCAGATCTACCAGACCAGACTGCAACCGTACGAGCGGGCCGCCGCCGAAGCCACTGCCGCTGGTCTACCGGCGCCGCAGCTGAACCTGACCCCGGCCGAAGAAGCACAGGTCAAGAGCGGCCTGGAGAAACTGCTGGCCGCAGGTCCCCAGGTGGCCCTGGAAAACCTGTCGTTCAACACCAGCAACGGCGAAAGCCGCGCCAACCTGGTGCTGGACCTGACCAAACCACAATCCATGGACCTGCCGCCAGACCAGTTGGTCAAGCAGTTGATTGCGTTGCTGGAGTTCAACGTCCTGGTGTCCAAGCCAATGCTCGTTGACGTGCTCACCGTGCAGTCGCAAATTGACGGCCAGACCGACGCCAAGCTCATCGCCGATCAAGCGGGCGCCACCGCCGACATGTTCAGCAGCATGGCAGTCGGCACGCAACTGGCGAAACTGGACGGTAACAACGTCGTCACCAAACTGCACTACGCCAACAATCAAGTGGACTTCAACGGCCAGAAAATGACCGTTGAAGAGTTTGTCGGTTTTGTGATGAACAAAATCGGCGGCACTACCACGATCCAGTAAAACCGCAGGCTTCTGCGCAACGCCCGGCCTCTGCAACACGCGGACGCCGGGCGTTTTGCTATCTGGAGTTTCGAAAACGGGTGAGGGAGGAGGGGGCCCGGATGCCAGTCAGCCAATGTGCGGAACTGTGGGAGCGGGCTTGACTGGCTGGCATTGAGAGGAGATCCGAATGTAACGAATCTGAATAATTATTGTGCCCCGAATTATTGACTACGCTTGCATGCAAAACTGCTTCGATAAAGCCTGGCTGGGTCTTGCGACCCGGCTTTCCGTTACGAATGGGCAAGGGACATTGCGACCCGGCTGGCCATGTAAGGATGCTGACGAATGCCGCGTATTGCTGGTCCTTTTATTCATCGTGGGCTTCGCCCCTTGTTTCGCGTTGCGCTGTGCGGCCAATTGCTGTGGCCGGTGCCCGCGCTCGCCGATACCCCTTACGACCAAATGGTTCGCGATGCGCGGGCCGGCAATTACACGCCTGCACTGACGGTGTTGCGCCAGGTGCCGGTGAACCAGGCCACCACCGGCCAGATCAGCGATCACTTGCAGATTGCCAGCTGGGCCGGTCTGGACGCCGAAGTCGTCCAGGTCTATGAAACCCAGGGACACAATCGGGCGTTGCCGGTCCAGGCCCTGATCGCCACCGCGCGGGCCTATCGCAACCTCAAGCGCTGGGATTCGGCGACTCAGGTGTACAACAAGGCCCTGGCCCTTGCGCCGCAAAATGCCGACCTGCAGCTTGGGCTGGCGATGACCCAGGCCGACGCCGGCAAACCTGACGAGGCCGTTGCCCGTACCAGGGCGTTGGTGGCGGCGAAACCGGATGATCCTTCCCGTCGCCTGTCCCTGGCCTACGCCTTGACCCGCGCCGGCGCCACCTATGAGGCACTGTTCGAATACGACCAGGCCTTCATCCGCGCGGGCAGCAAGCCCGAAGTCGCTCGGGAATACGTGATTGCCCTGCAACGCGCCCGCTTGCCGGAACCGGCCTTGCGCCTGGCGCGTCAACGGCCGGGGTTGATTGATCCGGTCTTGCAACGCCATCTCGAAGGTGATCTGGCGGCAGAACGCGTGCGTCTGGTCGAACTGGCCACTCGCAGCGAAAAAGAACGGTATGTGATCGCCGATAGAGCCCTGGCCGATTACGACCAGTTACTGACTACCTGGACGCCGGATCCAGCGGCCCACGATGACGTCACCCGCTGGCGAATCGACCGCATGGGTGCCCTCAAGGCCCGTGCGCGCACCGCCGATGTCATCGCCGAATACCAGAAACTGCTCGCCGAAGGCGTGAAGATTCCGACCTACGCCCTGCGTTGGGTGGCGTCGTCATATCTGGACCAGCGTCAGCCGGAAATCGCCACCGATTTGTATCGTCAGGTGCTGGTGGCGCCGGATGCTGATATCGGCGATCGCCTGGAAGACAGCACCGCGCTCTATTACGCCTTGCTTGAAAGCGACAAGGCCGATGAAGCGCGCCAGGTCGCCGAAGACCAGGCCAAGACCCAAAAGCCGCGGATCGAGCTCAAGGGCTTGCCGGTGGGCAATCCCAACGATGAATGGATAGACGCGCAGCAACTCGCCGCCCAGGCCGGCACCTACGGCGCCGACCTGCCCTCGGGCGAGCAGCGTTTGCAGACGCTGGTGGATCAGGCCCCGGGCAACCTCGGCCTGCGTCTGGCCCAGGCCGATCTGTACCTGGCCCGGGACTGGCCACGGCGCGCCGAGAGTCAACTCAAGGAAACCGAGAGCGTGGCCCCGCGGGATATCGGGCTGGAAGTCGCTCAAGGCCATACCGCCATGGACCTGCAGGAATGGCGACAGCTGGATGCACTGACCGACGATGTGGTCGCGCGCTTTCCGGGCAACCGTCAAGTGCAGCGTTTGCAGCGTCAGCGTGAGGTCCATGACATGGCCGAGCTGCGAGTGGAGGCCTACGGCGGCAAGAGTTATGGCGGTGGCAACGGCGATGTCGGGGCCGTCAACGGCAGCCGCGATTTCGGCATCGAAACCACGCTGTACAGCCCGCCCATCGATGAAGACTGGCGCCTGTTCGCCGGTGCCGGTTACGCCACCGGCGATTTCCAGGAAGGCACCGGCCACCACCGTTTCCAGCGTGTCGGGCTCGAACGCCGGACCCGCGACATGTCCCTGGAAGCGGAAGTCTCCAACCATTCCTACGGCTTCGGCGATAAACAGGGCGCGCGCCTGGCAATCACCCGAGACATCGATGATCACTGGCAGTACGGCGGCAGCTTCGAATACCTGTCGGCACAAACGCCGTTGCGGGCCTTGAACAGCGACATCACCGCCAATGGCGGCAGCGGTTTCATCCGTTGGCGCGCCAATGAAAGCCGTGAGTGGAAACTGGCGGTCAGCCCCTCGCACTTCAGCGACGGCAATAACCGTGTCGAAGCCGTGCTCACCGGTCGCGAGGGCGTTTACCGTGCGCCGAGGCTGCAAGTCGACCTCGGCCTGGAAGTCGGCACCAGCCATAACTCCAAGTCCGACGATGTGCCGTACTTCAACCCCAAATCCGACTTCAGCGTGTTGCCGACGGTGAACGTCAATCATGTGCTCTATCACCGCTACGAAACCTCCTGGAGCCAACAGTTCCAGGCCGGTGCGGGTACCTATAGCCAGCGCGATCACGGCACCGGCGGTATCGCCCTGCTGGGTTACGGCCAGCGCTACAGCTGGAACG